>JBMCXL010000096.1:0-9247 GCA_048621015.1 Phycisphaeraceae bacterium | reverse complement strand
GCGCGCTGGTGGCCGGACTTGACCGCCGGGCTCCAGAAGCGGTTGAAGTAGCTGCCGCGGTTGTCGGAGCGTTCGCCACCTTCGAGCAGGCGATGGGTGCCGCGGCCGCCGTCGCCTTCGAGCACATAGTTCACCATCTCGTCGCTGAGCGCGTAGAACTGCTGCATCTTCTCGTGCGCGGCGGCGAAGTCGTGCGCGTTGCGCGCTTCGATCATGTCCAGGAACAGCTCCAGGCGATCCCACGCCATGCGCACCGATGCGATGCGCTCGGCGTAGATTTCCTTGTCGGTCTCCTGCGCCGACTGTGCAGCGCGGTCGAGCAGTTGGCGAAAGCTGGAGCGGCGTTCGTCATCGAAGATGACCAGGTACGGGTAGCTGCCGCCGGTGAAGTAAGGCGTGTCGCGAAAGGCGGCGTCGAGCGCTTCGTGGTAGCCACCCATCGGCTCGGATGCCGGGCCGTAGAACTTGTCGTAGAACTCATCGAGCAGCGCATCGACGTCGGTGTTCACGTCCCACATCAGCCGCGCCGCGAGATACAGCGAAGGCGTGTGCGCGCTCCAAGCCGGCCGAATCGCCTCCACGCGCATCGCCCGGATGCCCTTCTCATAGAACGCCGGCGTCTCGGTGCGGATGCGATCCACCTGGCTGAGCGGAAACTGCGGGCAGGCGAGGTTGTTGTAGTAGCCGCGGAAGTACATCTCGTTGGGGTTCGTCTCGGCCCACGCGTCGATCAGCCAGCGCAGGATGTGGCGGTCCGGGCTCATGGGGTTGTCCATGCCGCGGATGCGGTCCAGCGTGATCGGCGCGAACACGCCGACGATGCGCTCGTTCGGCTCGATCTCGGGCGGCATCATGTGCGCGGCGTAGACGTACCAGACGATGTGCAGATCCGGATGCTCGTCCTCCAGGTTCTCCAGCACCTGGTTGAAAAACCAGATGTAGCGGTCGGTCATCGACTCGGCATCGCGCAGCGGATCGTACACGCCCTGATCGAGCGCCTTGCAGTTTTCGCATTCGCAGTAGCCGCCGCCGTCGTTGGGGCCCATGCCGACGTACTTGAGGTCGGGGTTGTTCTCGAGTTGCTGGCGCACGGCTTCGGTGGTCAGCTTGACCACCTCGGGGTTGCTGACGCAGACCTGGCGCATAATGCGCTCGCCGTTGACCAGCGCGAAGTACTCGGGATTCTCCTCAAAATGTCGCTTGCCGCGCGCGCCGCCTTTGAACGGTGGAATACCGTGAGCGCCAGTCGAGCGTGCCTCACCGCCGAGGCGCACGCGCTGCGGCCAATCGCCACCGGTGATGTGCTGGAGCCGACGGTAATCCATCGACGGCACCTGCACCGTGCGCTGCGTCTCCAGCGCGAGCGTCTGCGCCTCGGGAATGACCGTGCCCAGCTCGCCGGGGTGGTACCAGCGCACGCCGAGCTGTTCGAGCAGTTCGTAGGCGCCGAAGAGCGTGCCCTCCGGGGACAGGCCGCGGATGGCGATGTCCGCATCGGTCGCCACCAGCGCGAACGCGGAAGGATTGTCGCCCTGCTCGCGCACCGCGTCCTCCAGCGCCGCGTCGGCCGCGCCGCCGAGACGGATCGGCGTCTGCCCTTCGGGCGCTGCTTCACCGGTGAGCACCGGCAGCGCGGCGCCGCTGATCTTCTCGATGTGCGCCACCAGCTCGTCCGCCGCCTGCTGCTCCAGCGCATCCGGCTCGGCGGGCAGCACGATCGCCGCGCGCGGCTGACCATCCTCCACCAGCAGCGCGCCCTGCGCCGTGCTGGTGCAACCGCTCATCACCACCGCCAGCATCACCAACACACCGGACACCGCTCGGGACAACTCACTCGCTCGCATAGCTAGCTCCTTGGGATGAGCCGTCGCATGAACTCCGACGTTGGACGGACGGCTCCGGGATCGCGCCATGGATATCCGATGCGTGCGGGATTGTCCACCACGCGGGACGCCTGGGAGATTGACTGACCCATGACTGGGCCCGCCCCGGTGCGTGCTGGCCGCGCTCCGGGGCCACGTTTCAGGCCGCGCTGGCACGTGCCATGAACAGCGCGGTTCATACGATCTCCCGACGTCGACGAGGGGCACCGTTGGTAGTTTTCGATGTCAGGGGGATTTGCGCAGGAATGTGCGAATCCGCCGCGACAAACTTGCGGGGGCTGGAAACATCACCTTGAACGCGCGCAACGTCTTTGTCGTCGGCGCCGAGGATTTCAACTTCAATAAACTGCGCACGATTCCGGCCGCGGAGGAGTGCCGGTTTCATCCGCTGTTCAGCTTCGAGCAGGTCCAGGGCCCGCGCCGCTACGCGATGGATCGGCTGCTGGCGCTGGCCGAGCGGAAGCTGCGGGCGTTTCCGGAGCGGATCGACGGCATCATCGGCTACTGGGACCTGCCGGTGAGCGCGATGGTGCCGCTGCTGGCGAATCGATTCGGGCTGCCGGCGGCGCCGCTGCCGGGCGTGATCGCGTGCGAGCACAAGTATTGGAGCCGACTGATCCAGCAGCGGGCGCTGGGCGGCGAAGGGGTGCCGGCGTTTCGGCTGGTCGATCCGTTCGCCAACGGCGAGCTGCCGGCCGTGGGGCTGGGTTATCCATTCTGGCTCAAACCGATCAAGAGTTTTCAGAGCCACCTCGGTTTTCGTGTGGACGACGATGGGGCGCTGGTGACGGCGATCCGCGCGATCCGCGCGGGGATCGGTCGCCTGGCCGAGCCGTTCAACCGCCTGCTGGAGCACGTCGAGCTGCCGGCGGAGGTGGCGCAGGTGCGCGGCGAGCACTGCGTGGCCGAGCAATTGATCGGCGGCAGCCAGTGCACGGTGGAAGGCTATGCGTTTGCTGGAACGGCGCACTCGTACGGGATCATCGACAGCATCCGCTACGACGGCGTTTCGAGTTTTGCGCGCTACGAATATCCGTCGCTGCTGCCGCCGACGGTGCAGCAGCGCATGCGCGAGACGGTGGCGCGGCTGGTGCCGGCGCTGGGGCTGACGCACGGGGCGTTCAACATCGAGTTCTTCTGGGACGAGGCGAACGATCGGCTGTGGCTGATCGAGATCAATCCGCGCATGAGCCAGTCGCACGCGGACCTGTTCGAGAAGGTGGATGGGGTGAGCCACCACCAGGTCGTGGTAGATCTGGCGCTGGGCCGCGAGCCGCGCTGGCAGACGGGCAGGGGGATGTATCGATGCGCGGCGAAGTGCTATTTGCGCACGTTTCGCGACGGTGTGGTGACGCGCGTGCCGGATGCGGAGGAGCTGGCGCGCATCGCGCGGGAGATGCCGGGCACGATCGTGCGGCCGAGCGTGCGTGAAGGTCAGCGCCTTTCGGACGTGCCCGATGAGGACAGCTACAGCTATCCGCTGGCGCAGATTTATCTGGGCGCCGACAGCCGCGAGGAACTGCTGGCGCGTTATGCGCGGTGCGTGGAGATGCTGGGGTTCGAGGTTTCCTCCGAGCCGATCGCGCCGATGCAGCCGGCGGGTTGAGGGGAGGCAGGCGGCGCGGTTGATCCGGACCTTCGCTGCGCTCAGGACCGGCTTGGACAAGTCGAGCGTCCCTTGCTTGAAGTCGGTCCTGAGCGCAGTGAAGGTCCGGATGACAACCATTCGGAGGCGGGGAAGTCCCGATGCGTTGCACCTCTGCTGCTGACGCTCCTAAGATTCGCCGTCTTCAACGAACAGGGACGCACGTTGAGCACGGTCGAGTCGCTGCCGCATCAGGTTCGCGAGGTCGAGCACGTCTGGGTGCCGATGCCCGACGGCGTGCGGCTGTCGGCGCACCTGTGGCTGCCGGTGGAGGCCGAGCGCGAGCCTGTGCCCGCGATTCTGGAATACATCCCTTATCGTCATCGCGACTTCATGCGGCCGCGCGACGCGACGATGCATCCCTGGTTCGCCGGCCACGGCTACGCGGCGGTGCGCGTGGACCTGCGCGGCAGCGGCAACAGCGAAGGCGTGCTGCTGGATGAGTATCTCCCGCAGGAACTGGACGACGGCGAAGCGGTGCTGGCGTGGCTCGCGGCACAGGACTGGTGCGACGGCAGCGTCGGCATCATGGGCATCTCCTGGGGCGGGTTCAACGCGCTCCAACTCGCCGCGCGGCGGCCGCCGCAGCTCAAGGCCGTCATCAGCGCCGCGTCCACCGACGACCGCTACGCCGACGACGTGCACTACATGGGCGGCTGCCTGCTGGGCGACAACCTCTCGTGGGCCTCGACCATGTTCGCTTACAACAGCCTGCCGCCCGATCCGGCGATCGTTGGCGAGCGCTGGCGCGAGATGTGGTTCGAGCGCCTGAAGCACAACGATCCGTGGCTCATCACCTGGCTGCGCCACCAGCATCGCAACGGTTACTGGAAGCACGGCTCCATCTGCGAGGACTTCCGCGATGTGCAGGTGCCGGTCATGGCGATCAGCGGCTGGGCGGATGGATACACCAACGCGGTGTTTCGCTTGATGGAGAACCTGCACGTACCGCGGCAGGGATGGATCGGGCCGTGGAGCCACAAGTACCCGCACCTGGGTGTGCCCGGGCCGGCGATCGGGTTTTTGCAGGTGGCGCGCCGGTGGTGGGACCGCTGGTTGCGCGGCGAGCCCAACGGCGTGGAGGACGAGCCGAGGCTGCGCGTGTGGATGCAGGATTCGGTGCCGCCGTCGCCGACTTACCGCCATCGACCGGGGCGCTGGATTGCCGAGCGGGCCTGGCCCTCGCCGCACGTGCACACGCAGCGTCACACGCTCGCGCCGGGGCGCATCCTCGCGACCGACGCCACGCGCCCGGAGCAGGCCCAGACGATCCAGAGCCCGCTGACCGTCGGCCAGTTCGCGGGCAAGTGGTGCTCATATGCGGCCACGCCCGACCTGCCGCACGACCAGCGCGAGGAGGATGGCGGCGCGCTGACGTTCGACAGCGAACCCTTGCACGAGTCGATCGAACTGCTCGGCCGACCCGCAGCGGAACTGGAACTGACCGCGAGTCAACCTGTCGCGATGATCGCCGTGCGCCTTCACGATGTCGCGCCCGACGGCAAGGCGACGCGCGTGGCCTACGGCGTGCTCAACCTCACCCACCGCCACAGCCACGAACACCCCCAACCGCTCGACCCCGGCGAGCGCTTCCGCATCCACCTCGAGCTCAACGCCATCGCCCAGCACTTTCCGCGCGGCCACCGCCTGCGCCTGGCGATCTCCACCAGCTACTGGCCGCTCGCCTGGCCGCCGCCCGAGCCGGTGCGCCTCACCGTTTACACCGGCACGAGTCAGCTTCTGCTGCCGATTCGTCCGCCGCGCGCTGACGATGAGTTGCTCGAACCGCCACCGCCGCCCGAAAGTACGCCCACGCCCCTCGAGACGCATCTCACGCCGATCGAGCACAACTGGTTCGTGCACACCGACCTCGGCCGCGATTGCTCCACGCTTGAGGTCATCAAGGACGACGGCACCTGGCACCTCGCCGGCGCGGATGTCAACCTCACCAGCCGCACGTGGGAGTGGTACACCATCGCGAACGACGCGTTCAGCTCCGCGCGCGGTGAAACGAAATGGACGCGCGGCCTCTCCCGCGGCGACTGGTCGGTGCGCACCGAAACGCGCACCGTCCTGACCTGCACGGAAACCGATTTCCGCATCGACGCCGACCTCGACGCCTACGAGAACGACCGGCGCGTCTACTGCCGGACGTGGTACGAAGTCATCCCGCGCAAGCTCGTATAGCAATCCCCGCCGCTTGCGGCTTCGCTCTCAACCCCCTCCCTCGAGGGAGGGCGGTTGAGAAGACCAATTCACCGCCCGCGCAGATAGGCCGTCACCAATCGCTTGCCGCCCCACAGTGCCGCGCCGATGGCGAGCTTGCGCAAAATGCCCACGCGCATGATCAGAAACCCGCCCGCCAGCGCGGCCGCGACCGCAAGGAAAGGATGCTGACGCAACATCTGTTGAGGCGCATCCATCGCGGCGCTCCCTCGTTCCGCTTCGCCGGCCGGCTCGTTTCGCGCCAGCAGGCGCAGCTTGGCGCGGGTCAACTCGTCCACGGGCTCTTCGGTGTGCGCCGATGGCGCGGATGTGTCGGCACTCATCGCCGTTTCCCCGAAGTGAAGTCGCGCACGACAATGGACCCCAGCAGGCCGATCACCGTCAGCAGCAGCATGATGCCGCCGAGGATCGCCAGCGCTGCCGCGGCCGAGCCGAGCAACTCGGCGAACCAGAGAAAGATCGCCGCCGCGAACAACCCCACCGTCGCCAGCGCCAGCACGCCGAACAGCACCAACAGGATCAGCGACAGCACGAGGCGGAAGATCGCGCGCTTCGCGGTGCGCCCTTCCACTTCGAGCAGGTTGGCCAGGTCGACGATGAACTGGGAGATCGATTTCACGGAGCGCTCTACCTTTGGAATCACCTGCGAAAGCGATCACCGGCGAAAGAGAATACCGGCGATCATGCCGATGCCGAACGCGGTGAGCACGGTCGCCACCGGGCGCTCCTTCACGTATTGCTCGACCTGCTCCATGCCCGTCTCCAGGCGCTCGCTCGCCGTCTCACGCGCCTGCTCGTAGGACTGCCTGCCCCACCCCACCATCGACTGGGCGATCTGCTGCAGGTCGTCCTGCACCTTTCGCAGGTCCGACTTGAGCGCATCCATCTTCGCCTGCAGTTCTTCCTCGCTGCGCTGGCCGGCCTGATCCTGCGCTTGACCTTCGTTTGCTTCAGCCACGGTGTCGCTCCCTTCTATGGCGTCATATCGTCCATGCAAAAGGCAAGCATAATCCCCCCGGTGGACGATCTGCTGCTTCTTCTTTTTACGCAACTCACCGGGCGAGTCAATGAAGTATCCACAAGCCGGGCCGAATCCCACCACGGCTGAGGGATGCAGCCCACCGGCGACTCCGGCCACAACCGACACCCCCCACGCCGGACCAAAGCGACCGCCGGGAGCGCAAGTCCGGATTCCAGGCGCTATATATCCGGACTTGCGCTCGCAGACTCGCTCCAGTCCGGCGTGGAACAAGGCCAACCGCCACAGCCTCCTTCACCGCCCCTGCTCCCGAGCCGGCCCCCGTCGAATCACGTCCGGCCCGAAACGGTCCACGATCCGGTCCAGCGTGCGGTCGAGTTGGCGCCGTTTCTCCTGGTCGCGGTCGGGAAACAGCGCGAGCTGCGCCTCGCCGCCGCTCAGCCGATCCGCCGCCGCGCCGATCAACCGCAGCGGCTGGAACCCTTGGTCCGCCCAGCGATCGAACAGCTCGCGCGCCGCGGCCCACAGCTCGTCAGTCACGTCCGTCGCGCGCTCCAGCGTCGCCGAGCGCGTGATCGTCTGGAACTCACCGAAGCGCAGCTTCAGTGTCAGCCCGCGCGCCTGCAAGCCGTGACGGCGCAAGCGGCGCGCGATCTGCTCGACCTGGTGCAGCAGCACGCCGCGCAGCGCATCGCGGTCGGCCACGTCTTCGGGAAACGTCTGCTCGTGTCCGATCGACTTGGCCTGGTGATCCGGCACCACAGCGCGGTCGTCGAGGCCATGCGCGAGTCGATGCAGATGCTCGCCCAGTTCACCGAAGCGCTGGCGCATCTGCTCGATGGAATAGCGGCGCACGTCGCTGACGCGATGCAGGCCGGCGCGGTGCAGGCGATCGGCGGTGCGCGGGCCGACGCCCCAGAGCTTGTCGATCTCAAGCGGCGGCAGCACGCGGTCGACGTCGTCGGGTGCAATGACCGTCAGACCATCAGGCTTGTCCATGTCCGAGCCGAGCTTGGCGAGGAACTTGTTGAACGAGACGCCGATGGAAGCCGTGAGCTTCAGCTCGTCGTGGATGCGCTGCTTGAGGCGCTTCGCGATGTCGAGCGGCGCGCCGTGCAGGCGGTCGCTGCCGGTGACATCGAGGAACGCCTCGTCCACACTCACCGGCTCGACCAGTGGCGTGACCTCGTGCAGCAGGTCGAACAGTTGATGCGAATACCGCCGAATCGTCGCGCGCTCGACCTGCACGACGATCGCCTGCGGGCAGAGTCGGCGGGCCTGACTCATGGGCATGGCGGAGCGGCAGCCGAAGATGCGCGCTTCATACGATGCGGTGGAGACGACACTGCGCGGGCCGGTGCCGCCGGTGAGCACAGGCTTGCCGCGCAGCTCGGCCCGCTCGAGTTGCGCGATGGCCGCGAAGAACGCGTCCATGTCCACGTGCAGGATGGCGCGCGGGGCGTCGGGCGGCATGCCGCCATCGTACCGCGAACAGCGGCGCCTCGGCGATAGCCGCGGGTGGCAACCCACGGGTGCAAGTCTGCTGGTCGTTCAACGATCGTGGCGCAGACACGGGCACGTCACCGTCGAGGGTGAACGCTGCCACAACAACCTGTGGTGCCCGCACCCGCGGGTTGCCACCCGCGGCTATCGGCGCTGGCCATTGCGCTCGCTGAGCGTGGTCCACTCGAACTCTTCGAGGTGGCGGCGCAGCGCGGTCATCGTGGGGAAGCGCTGGAGGATGCGCTTGCGCTGAAGGCCCGCGCAGATGTGGCGCAGCTCGGCGGGCTGGCGCATGTAGTGCGGCTTGCCGCCGAGGCAGTCGTAGAAGACGCGGATCGTGTCGGCGATGTCCTGATGCTGCTTGTAGCGCGCCGGTCGGCCCCAGTCGTAGAAGTCGATCAGCTTCATGTCGAAGTGCACGCCGCGCGGCTTGATGAGGATGTTCTCGGTGTGCACGTCGCTGTGATACTCGCCGACCTGGTGAATCTCCTCCAGCCCGCGCACCAGGTCGTAGAGCACGTGCAGCGCGACGTGCGGGTGCAGGCGGTCGCCGCGGTGGCGGTCGATCCAGTCCTGGAGGCGCTCGCCCTCGGCCAGTTCACTGATCATCGCGACGACAGGCTGGCGCTGCGAGGTGATGACCTCGGAATGATGGTATTGCAGGACGATCGGGCAGTTGCGCAGCGCATTGAGCTTCTGCGCGTGGCGGATGGTGAGCCGGCGGTTCGGATCGCGATGGGGGAAGTAGAACTTGGCGGCGCGCGGAATGTCGGTGTCCAGATCGCGGATCTGGTAGACCTCGCCCTCGCTGCCGCGGCCGAGCAACTGCTCGATGACGTAGCGGCGTCCGACCTTGCGGCCGGGCTGAAAGTTGAAGCTGCGGATGCGATGCTTGGCCATAACGGACCCCGGCCCGGTTGATGCGCTCACCGGCCGTAGGGGCTTATCATAGCCAACCGAAAGTGGCGTGTGTCGTGTTGCAGGACGAAACCCTCTCCCGGCGGGAGAGGG
>JBMCXL010000095.1:0-9262 GCA_048621015.1 Phycisphaeraceae bacterium | reverse complement strand
GCCGGTGGACACCTCACCCTCCCCTGCCCCTCCCTCAAGGGAGGGGGGTTGAGGAGGTGCGCTGTTGCCTGCACACGCTACGTCTGGATTGAAAGCGCTGTAGCGGGACCCGGCAGGCGCGCCCGGGCCGCACCGGATCATGCGTCCGCCACGTCCGCCCCTTGCGCGCGGTACGCGCTCGGGCTGACGCCTGTCTTTTCCTTGAACTGGCGGGAGAAGAAGTAGACGCTCTCGTAGCCCAGCGCGTCGGCGATCTGGGTGATGGTGAGGCTCGACTCGGTCAGCAGTTGCCGCGCGCGGAGGATGCGCTGCTGGACGATGTACGCCTGCGGGCTCTGGCCGAGCACCTGTCGGAAAACGCGCGCGAAGTGATCCGGGCTGTAGCCGGCCTCGTGCGCCAGGTCGCTGACCGCCACGATCTCGCTCGGGCTTTCGCGGATGCGCGCCGCGATGCGCATGACCAGCTCGCGATGGTGCGCGGCCGTGCCCGTCGCCTCGGCGCGTCGCCGGCGCCCCGCGCCCGCGTCGAGGTCCATCAGCAACCCGCGCATCAGCGCATCGGCCACGCCGCGCTCGCCCCGGGCCTGGCCATCGCCCGCGCCGCCCGGCCCATGGGCGTAGACCAGGTCCACCACGCGGCGCGTCACCGCGTCCACGTACGCCACGTCCAGCACCTCGTGCGTCTCCGGCGGCAGGCGATCGGGGCGCCGGCCGGTCGCGGGGTCAATCAGGTCGAAGTGGATGAATGTCACCCCCAGCCGGTTCCCCGGGTCCTGCTCGGCCAGGTAGAGCCTGCCGGGGCGCATCCACATCACCACGCCCGGCCGCAGCTCGACCGTGCGCCCGCCGGCGAGCTGCATCGTGCCGTGGCCCGCCCAGACGAACCAGAGATCCAGATCCGTCAGCCGCTGCGACCAGCTCCGCGCCAGCCGCCAGCCCGGCTCGCACCGCACGCGGCCGCAGCCCAACCCCACCCGCACCGCCAGACGCTCCCACGGCAGCTCCATGGCCGGTATCGTACCACGCGACATCGGATAAAGGCAAAATTTTGCCGTTTCAGGTCATGGCTGAAATACGCCACAGACGCATAATTGAACAATCAAGGTGGGTCGGGCCATCGCTTGAATGCAATTTCCCACGCTGATTCCCCGGCCGCGCGGTCGCAAAGGTTGACCGTTGGCTTGGCCCGTTGCCCACCTCGACCCGGCAAACCGAGCGCAGGAGCCAAGCCATGACCCAGGCCAAGCCACAGACGCAGACCCACGCCCCCGAGCGTGCCGAGACGCCCCGCCCGAGCTCGGTCGACGACCACGTCGGCGACATGCACGCCCCGGACCTGTACGTTCACGACGCGGTCGCCGAGCCGTTGGACGGCCTCGACGCGATCACGGACAAGCACATCCACGAAGTCTTTCCCAGTCAGGGTTTTCTCGCGGTGGAGAACGCTTTCACGCCCGAGGAGGCCGAGGCCGCCAAGCAGGGCATGCGCGACCTGGCGATGGGGCGCAACCCCGAGTTCACCGGCATCCAGTTCGAGAAGGCGGTGCAGGACAAGCTCGATCAGCTCTCGGCCGAGCAGCGCCTGGATGGCATCCGCAAGCTGATGAGTTTCTGCAAGCACGAGCCGCGCCTGGCGCACCTGGCCGAGCATCCGAAGCTGCTGGAGGTGCTGCGCCGCCTGCTTGGTGACCGCGAGCCGAAGCTGTTCCAGGACATGGGCCTGAGCAAGCCGCCGAAGATCGGGCGCGAGAAGCCGTGGCACCAGGACTGCGCTTACTTCAACCTCGCGCCGGGTACGCCGGTCGTCGGCGTCTGGATCGCGCTGGACGAGGCGACGATCGACAACGGCTGCATGCGCCTGCTCGGCGGCGGCCACCACATCGGCCCGGTGCACCACTGGAAGCGCCGCGACTGGCAGATCTGCGACACCGACTTCTATCGCCTGCACGACAAAGAACACCCGGTCATCGCCGCGCCGCTCAAGCCCGGCGGGCTGCTGCTGTTCAGCGGCATGCTGCCGCACGGCACGCCGCACAACAACTCCGGCCAGCGCCGCCGAGCGGTGCAGTACCACTACTGCCCCGCCGACGCGGAATGGACCGAAACTGAAGAACGCCTCGCGATCTACGGCACCGAAGGCAAGGACGTGGAGTGTTGAGCATTGCCAATTGCCGATTGGTGATTGCTCTCTAAGCCGGTCCTGAGCGCAGCGAAGGGCCGGATCACGCGCCCAGGTGAATCTTCCCATGAGCCAGGCCCAACCCCAGCCTGTGAACACGAGCGAAGCCAGCTATAACGTGGAGCCGCGCGTCATCGACCGCCACGCGCCCGATCTCTACGCCCCCGATGCCACCGCCGATCCATTGATCGGTCTTGAATCGGTGGAGGATCACCACGTCGAGCTGTATCACAGCCAGGGCTTCCTCGCCATCGAACAGGCGATTCCGCCGGAGTACATCGCCGACGGGCTGGAAGGCATGACGGACCTGGTGCTCGGCAAGTATCCGGACTTTCGCGGCATCGCGTTCGAGGCGAGCGTCGCCAAGCAGGTTAGCAAGCTCACGGGCGACCAGCGCCTCGACGCGATGCGCAAGCTGGTCAACTTCGTCGAGTACGAGCCGCGGCTCAAGCGAATCGCCGACTACGCGCCGCTGCTCGATGTGATCCGGCGCCTGATGCGCGGCCGCACGCCGGAGCTTTACAAGAACCAGGCACTGAGCAAGCCGCCGAAGATCGGCCGCGAGAAGCCGTGGCACCAGGACTGCGCGTATTTCAATGTGACCCTCGACACGCCGGTCGTCGGTTGCTGGATTGCGCTGGACGAGGTGACGATCGACAACGGCTGCATGCACGTGCTCGCCGGCGGACACCAGCAGGGACCCATTCCACACTGGCAGCGGCGCGACTGGCAGATCTGCGACACCGATATTTACGCGCTGCATGAAGAGGACAAGCCCGTCGTGGCCGTGCCGCTGAAACCGGGCGGTCTGCTTCTTTTCAGCGGTCTGCTGCCGCACGGCACGCCGCACAATGATTCGCCGAAGCGCCGCCGCGCGTTGCAGTATCACTACAAGCCGGCGGACGCTGAAGAGTGCCCGCGCGAAGATCGCCTCGCCATCTGGGGCACCGAAGGTAAAGACGTAGAGTGTTGAGTATTGCCAATTGCCGATTGTCAGTTGTGCTTTAAGCCGGTCCTGAGCGCAGCGAAGGTCCGGATCGCCCGCCGATCAAGCCACGAGGAACCTTCACCATGAGCCAAGCCAAGCACCAATCCATCTTCGGCGACGCCGAGGAGGTCGAGGTCAAGCCCGCCGCCGGCGTGTGGGATGGCCGGATGCCCGAGTCGCTCGACGAGCAGGTCGAGTTTTTCAAGCGCGAGGGTTTCCTCGTGCTGCGCAACGTGCTCGACCGCGACGACCTCGAGGAGCTGGACCGCGCGCTACAGGACATCATCGACCGCCGCGAATCGCTCACGCCCGTGCGCGAAGGGTTCGACCTCGAAAAGAAACAGGACCCGACCACCGGCCGCCCCGCGTTCCGCAAGATCGGCGGCATCACGGCGTATTCTGACGCCTTCGACAAGCTCATGCGCCACCCGCGCATCCTCGATCGGCTGCATCCGATCATGGGCGACACGATTCAACTCTGGCGCGACGTGTGCATGATGAAGCCGGCGCGCGTCGGCCGCGAGAAGCCCTGGCACCAGGACTCCAGCTATTGGCCGTGGGAGCCGATGTCGCTGGTCAGCGCGATGACCGCGCTCGACGACGCCACGCCGGAGAACGGCTGTCTCCAGGTCATCCCGCGCACGCACCACGACGTGATGCAGCACTTCGGCAAGGAGCTCCAGGTCGAGATCGACGGCGAGCTTCAAGCGCGCACGCTTTACGTCCCGCTCAAGGCCGGCGACACGCTGCTGTTCCACAGCCTGCTGCTGCACGCTTCGGAGCCGAACCGCTCCGATCGCAACCGGCGCGTCTGCATCATCAGCTACAAGACGCCGTACACCGAATACATCGGCAAAGGCGAGCCGCGCGAATGCCCGCTTGTGTCCGAGCGCAAGGCATGACGTATGCATCGAAACCCTCTCCCCCCGGGAGAGGGTGCCGAGCAGGAAGCGCTACATTCGCGTGAAGCGGTAAACGAGGCGGGTGAGGGGATCACCATCGACCTTGCGTCTGCTGCGCGATGCAGATGCCCGGTCAATGGTGATCCCCTCACCCCAACCCTCTCCCAGAGGGAGAGGGTGCTGACCTGCCGCGCGACGCTCCCATCCGTTACCATGCTCGAACGTCCGGTTCGAGTATGTCGCCTTTCCATGGGAGCCCGCGCATGTCCCTGCTGCCGATCGTCCTCGCCAGCCTCTCCCTCCTCGCCGTCGCGTCGCTCTGCTTTGCCGACACCGGCGCCGCCGACCCGCAGCGCCTGCGCGTCTATCTCGGCACCGGCACGAAGCACGGCAGCAAGGGCATCCACCTCGCCACGCTCGATCTCAGCACCGGCAGGCTCAGCGAACCCGACCTTGCCGTGGAGATCGCCGCGCCCGGCTTTCTCGCCGTGCACCCGAACCACCAGTGGATGTACAGCGTCGGCAAGCACACCCAGTCCGACGGCACGCAAACCGGCGGCGTCCACGCCTTCCGCATCGACCCCGGCACCGGCAAGCTCACGCTTCTGAACACCCAGCCCGCCGGCGGTGACGGGCCCTGCTACCTCACCGTCGATCCCGCCGGCCGCAACGTGCTCGTCGCCAACTACGGCTCCGGGTCCGTGGCCGTGTTGCCCATCCAGTCCGACGGCCAACTCGCCGCGCCGTCCGCCACCATCCAGCACACCGGCTCCAGCGTGAACCCCAAGCGCCAGGAAGGCCCGCACGCCCACGCCATTCAGGCGCACCCCACCGCCCCCTTCGCCTTCGCCGCCGACCTCGGCACCGACGAGCTGATCGGCTATCGCTACGACAGCCAGGCCGGCACACTCCAGCGCGACGATCACGCCACGGTGAAAACCGCGTCCGGCGCCGGTCCGCGCCACTTCGCGTTTCACCCCGCGCTCGACACCGTCTATCTCATCAACGAGCTCGACTCGACCGTCATCGCGCTGCGCTTCGACGCCGACGCCGGCCGCTTCGAGACGTTGCAGACCCTGACTACCCTGCCCGACGACTTCGACGACACCAACTATCCCTCCGAGGTCGCCGTGCATCCCACCGGCCGCTTCCTCTACGGCGCCAACCGCGGCCACGACAGCCTCGCCGTCTTCCAGATCGACACCGCCACCGGCCGGCTCACGCCCGCCGGCCACGTGTCGATCGAAGGCGCCTTCCCGCGCCACTTCGCCATCGACCCGACCGGCCAGTACCTCATCGCCGCGCACCAGAACTCCAACGATCTGTCGATCTTCCGCATCGACTCCGACACGGGAATGCCGCGCTTCACCGGTCAGAAAATCAACCTCGGCACACCCATGTGCGTGCTCTACATGCCGGAGCCTTGAAGCGCCCGCCCCCCAAACCCCAAAGCCCGCAGATGGCGACGAAGGAGCCTTCTGCGGGGTCCCGCCCCCAAAACCGCACCCCCCAAAAATTCTCCATGCCCAACCACCAACCCAACATCCTCCTCATCACCTCCGAAGACAACGGTCCGGAGTTAAGCTGCTACGGCGAAACGAATGTGCAAACGCCGCACCTCGACGCGCTCGCCGCCTCGGGCGCGCGTTTCGAGAACGCCTGCGTCACCCAGGCCGTCTGCAGCCCCGGCCGCGCGAGCATCCTCACCGGTCTCTACCCGCACCAGAACGGACAGATCGGTCTCGCCACGCACAAGTTCACGATGTTCGATGGCATCACCACTCTGCCCGCCCTGCTCAAAGACGCCGGCTACCGCACCGGCCGCATCGGCAAGCTCCACGTCCTGCCCGAATCCGCCTCGCCCTTCGACTGGGTCTGGAACCCGCGCGAATACATGAGCTTTCAGCATCGCGACGTGGCGACCACCGCCGCCACCGCCAGCGAGTTCATGCGCGCCGACGATGCGCCGTTCTTCCTGATGGTGAACTATTCCGACGCGCACCTGCCGTGGATCGACCAGGACTGCGGCCTGCCCGAGACCCCGCTCACCGCCGACGACGTGCAGGTGCCCCCCGCCGTCGGCGTCGACTCGCCGCGCCTGCGCGCCAGGACCGCCAGCTACTTCAACTGCATCAGTCGCCTCGACACCGGCATCGGCATGCTGCTCGACGAGCTGGAGCGCACCGGCCAGGCCGACAACACCCTCGTCATCTACATCACCGATCACGGCCCGCAGTTCTCGCGCGGCAAGGGATGCTGCTACGAGCTGGCGCTGCGCGCCCCTCTCCTCGTGCGCTGGCCGGGCGTTGCCTCACCGGGCACCGTGCGCGACGAGTTCGTTTCGCAGATCGATGTTCTGCCCACGGTCCTCGACGCCGCGCGGATCACCCTGCCCGCCGATCTGCCCGGCCGATCCCTGAAACCGCTCGTGGCCAATGAAACCGTCACCGACTGGCGCGCCCACCTGTTCGCCGAGTGGAACACCAGCCATCCCTACCCGGAGCCTGCGTTCCTCAACCCGCAGCGCAGCGTACGCGACGCGCGCTACAAGCTGATCCTCAACCTGCTGCCCGATCGCGAGAACCCGGTCGCGGACTACTACACCCAGCACACGCTGGTCGACACCGGCGCCACGCGCGAAGAGATCGACGCGGCCCCGCCGCACGTGCGCGACGCCTATGCGCGCTGGCACCATCCGCCGGCCGTCGAGCTTTACGACCTGGAAACCGACCCCCACGAATTCCACAACCTCGCCGACGACCCGGCCCACGCCCCCGTGCGCGAGCGCCTGCTTGCCGCGCTGCACCAGTGGCAAACCGAAACCGCCGATCCCCTCGCCGACCCCGACAAGCTCGCGCGCTTCGTCGACGAGCACAAGCGCGCCGCCCAACTCGGCGGCGGCCACCGCCAGCCCGACTTCCGCTGGGAATACGTCGACTACCTCGCCCCCAGCGCGAGCGCTTCCCGGTGAACCCACACGTTCAGCGCGCGGGCCGAAGGCCCGCCGTCACTCGCCGCGCGCGAACCCCAGATTCTCATGCAGCCAGTCGTCGCGCTTCAGCACGGCCCGGCGCTGCTCGCGCGCCCGCCGTTCGGCGCGCCGCTGCGCCAACCGGAACACCACCCGCGCCACTGACGTCATGCCCGTGCGGCGCACCATCGCCGCCGCGCGCGGCGCATGACGCCGAAGCAGCTCGTCCTCGAGACTGACGATCGCCACCGCGCTGCCGGGCTCACCCTGTCGCGCCGCGCGCCCGGCGAGCTGGCGATCCACGCGGCGCGCCGTGTGGCGCTCCGTGCCGATCACGTGCAGCCCGCCGCGCTCGGCCACCTCTCGATCGAGCCGAATGTCTGTGCCCCGCCCCGCCATGTTCGTTGCCACGGTGATGCGCCCTGCACGCCCCGCCTGCGCGATGATCGCCGCCTCCTCCTCGTGGCGCACCGCGTTGAGCACCTGGTGCGCCAGCCCGCGCTCGTGCAGCATCGCGCTGAGGCGCTCGCTCGCCTCGACGCTGCGCGTGCCGACCAGCACCGGCCGGCCGGCTTGATGGACGCGCTCGATCTCCGCCACCACCGCCTGCCATTTCGCGGCATCCGTCTCGAACAACCGATCGCGCTGTTGCCGGCGAATGCAGGGCCGATGCGTCGGAATGCGCACCACCGGCGTGCGATACACGCGCCACAACTCGTGCCGCGCCTCCCAGGCCGTGCCCGTCATGCCGCAAAGATGCTGATACCGCCGAAAGAACTGCTGAAAGCTCAGGCGCGCCAGCGTCACCTTCGCCGGCTTGATCGGCAATCCCTCCTTCGCCTCCACCGCCTGGTGCAACCCGTCGCGCCACGTGCGATCGGGCATCAAGCGCCCGGTGAACTCATCGACGATCACCACGTCCTCGCCCTGCACCACGTAATGCTGGCCGCGATGGAACAGCTCGCGCGCGGTCAGCGCCTGCACCACCAGCTCCTCGCGCCGGCGCGGCCCGTGCCACAGCCCCGGCGCATCGGCCGCCAGCTCGGCCAGATGCATGCGCCCCGCGGGGGTGAGGCGCACCTCGCGATGGCGGTGATCGACGCGGTAATCGCGCTTCACCTGCAACGGCTCGGCCAGCGCCGCCGCGTAACGGTGCGCCTCGGCCTGCGCCGCGTTCGGCGCTTCGCCGGAGATGATCAGCGGGGTCACCGCCTCGTCGATGAGCACCGAGTCCGCTTCGTCCACGATCGCGCACGCCAGGCCGCGCATCACCACGCGTTGCGGCGTCATCTCGTCCCATTCCACCGTGCGGCGCAGGATCATGCGCGGGAGGCTGCTTTGCCGACCCATCGCCAGCGTGTCGCGCAGAAAGTCGGCCGTCACCTCCTTGTTGGTGCCATAGGTGATGTCGGCCGCGTACGCGGCGCGGCGCTGCGGCGCGGCCATGTCGGCGGTGATGCACGCCACGCTCAACCCGCACGCCTCGTAAACCGGGCGCATCCATTCCGCGTCGCGCTGCGCCAGGTAATCGTTGACGGTGATGACGTGACATCCCCGCCCGCGCCAGCCGGCGACGACGGCGGGTAGCGTCGCCGCGAGCGTCTTCCCCTCGCCCGTGGCGACCTCCGCCAGACATCCCGCGTGCATCGCCAGCGCCGCGGCCACCTGCTCGCGGTACGCCTTCAAGCCCAGGTGCCGATGCGCCGCGGCGCGCACCAGCGCGAATGCGCGATCGACGTCCGCATGGTTCGCCCGGCCGAGCCTGAAACGGGCGCGCAGCGCCATCGCCTCGTCGTGAAGCTGCACCGTGTCCAGCGCGTCACTCATCGCCAGGATGCGCTGCGCCCGCCGCAGGAAGCGCGTGCGCCGCGGCACCCAGGGCACCAGCCGCGCGGCGACCGCGTCCCACGCCGCGTCGAGATGCCGCGGCAACTCCGCCGGCCGGCGGTCTGTCGACAGCGTGCGCCACCACTGGCTCGGCGGCAGCGCGGGCTCGCGAGGTGCGGCAGGTTGTTGCAGCAGTCCCGTCATGTCAGATCTTCTGCATCAGTTGCCGCAGCCACCGCCACGTCTGCACGAGCACGGGCTTGGGCTGCATCCGGAAGCGCACGACCACGCGCTGTCGCGGCCGCAGGTTCAATGACGCCAGGGAATCGGCCGCCAGGCGCACCTGCGCCTCGAAGAACGGCTCCGCGGCCTGCGGCGCCTCGGCGGTGGTGTCC
>JBMCXL010000094.1:0-9263 GCA_048621015.1 Phycisphaeraceae bacterium | reverse complement strand
AGTCGGCACCTTCACCGGCTTGCGTCAGGTCGGTGAAGCCGGCGACGAATGGATACCGGCTCGCACCGGCGTGCAGGATGATCACGCCCGGTCGGCCGAACTTCTCGGCGCGATAGACGTGAAACAACCAGTAGAAGCGCTTGGCCAACTCACGCGTGGCGAAGAATGGCCAGCGCCCGCGCTGCTTGCCCTCGTCGTCGCGCCAGGCATAGCCCAGCGGGATGTTCTTGTCGGCGCGCTTGCACTGGAGCGTGTTGTCCATCTTGATGCCGTACACGCCGTAGTAGTCGATGGTTTTCTTCCAGCACCAGAGGTAATAGTCCGCCGCCGGTCCGTCCATGCTGGGGTAGACGGCGCTGAAGACGCGCCCCTCGGGCTGGTATTTCATCTCCTCGATGAACGGTGTGATGCGCGTGTCGTGCTTCGGGTGCAGGCCGAAGCCGCCGTAGAACATCAATTCGATGCCCTGCTGGCGCGATTCGTTCATCGTCTGGCGCCAGAACGGATCGGGCGCGAAGCTTTGACCGTAGTAGCCGATTATCCTGTGATACTGCTCGTGGCTGACGGTGCCATGGTCGATGCCGAGCGAGCGGCCGTAGTCGAGCACGGTGCGCAGCTTGTCCGACGGCAGCATCACGGCTTTTCCATAGCGTCCCTCGATCTGCTCGACGAAGCTGCCGGTCACTTCCGCGCCGGCCACGCCGCCGCGCCCCTCGGTGATCTTCGCCGGTCGGCTGATGTACTTGGCGCGGTAGAAGCGCAAATCCTCGAGCGGATCGACCAGCGTATGCTCCCCGTTCGGGGTGATCGGCTCCTCCATCAGTGCCGCGAGGATCGGACCGGGATGGAACTCGTGGCTGATCGCCAGGTGATCGATCGAGACCGCGCCGCGGCCGCCAAACGTCAGCGACTCGCCCGCCAGCGCTTTCTGCCAGCGCGCCCAGGGCAGCGCGAGCTTGGTCGTCAGCGCATCGCCCGAAGGCGTGACGGTGGCCATCTCGATCCGCACCTGCTCACCGTCGCGCTGCCAGGCCAGGCCGATCGGCTCCCACAGGTCCGCCGCACGGTGAATCGGGTGGATGGCGGCGAGCCATTCGCGATCCTGAGGTGTCACCGGCTTCTCTCCGCTGCGCAGCAACAACGTGTGATCGTACTGGTAGACCAGCCGCTCGGTGGTGCGCCACAGGCTCAGCGCGTCCTCGCCTTCACCCAGACGCAACACGCGAATCTGGCTTGAGCCGCGGTGCGGTTTGGCAATCACCATGAGTGAGCCCGCTTCCGGCGGCACGTTGCCCGGCAGTGGATAGCGCAGGTCGGTTTCGGTGATGCGCGGATCTTTGAGCAGTCGGCGGTTGTCGCCGGCGTTGATGTGCTTGGCGCGCCGCTTGTCGTACTGGAAGCTGTTGTCCAACGGCTTGACCGGCATCGCCTGGAGGCCGAACGTCAGCGTCAGCGGTTCTGCAATGGTCTTGCCTTCGGCGCCGATGAAGCGCGTGGTCCAGTCGATCACCTCGCCGCGCTCCGTCTGCTCGACGGCCGGTTTTTCGCCGATCTGCCAGCCCTTGGCCCATTCGCTGAACCAGCACAGGCCGCGCTCGTAGTCGCCGAGCATGACGTACGGGGTGAAGGCGTCCGACGTGGTCAGCTCGTCGATGTTGACCGCCGCGCGGTAGGGGATTGAAAGGCTTAGGTCTTGAACGTGCGTTTCGCCGTCGCGCGGCGCGAGCGTCAGGTCGTAGCGGACCATGCCGTCGTATTCCATGGTTGTTTTCAGCGTCAGATCGACGCCCTGCGCCTGCGCTTCGGCGGTCCACGCGACCTTGCCGGGCGTTTGCGATGTGAGTTGGCGCGTCCAGCTCAACGTTTCGCCGCCGAGCGTCAGGGCGATGGGCGCGTCGAGTAGTGCCTTGTCGCGTGCGGTGATGGCGCGCGGCAGTCCGCTGTCGCCCAGCTCGTACTCGCGCAGCACCACGCGCACCGCGTCGCCGTCCACGGCGATCGGTTCCCACGGCGGCATGACTTCGTCGGTGATGCCGATGTCGTTGCCAAACCATTCGGGCTTGGCCGGCAGATCGATCGATTGGGTGACCTCGTTGAGCACCGCGCCTTCCGCATCGGTCATGCGCACGCGCACCTGATAGCTCTGGTCGAGGCGTCCTTCCGTGGGCAGGCGCAACTGGTTGCGCCGCATCTGTGGGTCCGCTGGCTCGGTGACGCGCTCCAGCACGTTATCGCCGTCAGCATCAAGCAACTCAGCGACGATTTGTGCGTCCTCGTCCACGCCCGTGGCGCGCGGATACGCCGCCTCGACCGCAAGGCACTTGGCCACCAGCAGCCAACGCTTCAGCGACACATCCAGCACCGGGCGCTGTTCGAATGGCATGGCGCCGCCGCTCAGCAGCGCGCCGCTCTGCTCATCCGTGATGCGCCACGTCACCAGGTAATCGCCCGTGCCCGTCGCCGCGGTCGCCGGCAGCCGCACCGATCGGTCCGCCGGCACCGTCACCTGCTCGTCCCATTGCTCCACCGGCTCGAACGCTTCCAGCGCCTGCGTGACGCCGCGGCTGTCCATGAGTTGATAGGCGTTCAGGGCCGTGGTCTTGGGCACGATGATGTCGGTTTCGTGGGTGATCTGGTCGGCTTCGATGGGGCCGGTGGCGCGGTACAGCGCGACGCGCACGCGCGCGTCGCGCGATTCGTCGCCGCCGACCAACTCCACCACCGCACCGTTGTCCTGCGTGTTCACCGGACCCAGTTCCTGCAACCGCGCGGCTGGCGTGTGTGGTGTGCCGAAACGCAGATAGCCCATCTGCCCCGCCGAGTGCCAGGTATCCAGGAACGAGGAAACCGCCACTTCATTGGACGGCGTGACGCGGTTGCGGCAGACGAGGATGTCCCACACCGTGCCCGGCTCGGGCGCACTGCCCTGGCCGAGCGTCGTGAAGGGAATGGTCAGTTCACCTTCCCAGCCGTAGGCGATGCGCTGCGCGGCGCTGGTCCACGGACCCTCGATAGGCGGACGCTCGCTGCCGACGCGCAGCTGCCCGCCGCCGGCGCCGAGCACGTTCACCACGAAGTTGTAGTCCGGTGAGCCGCTCTGCCTCGCGTTCAGAATCAATTCCAGCTTGTCATCGGACCACACGGCGTGGCCGGCATCCTGCTGCGCCTTCGGCTCGAGCGCGTGTCGCGGGCGCTCGAAGCGAAAGGCGATGTGCAGCGCTTCGTCGGTGTAGCCGACCCACCACGTCGCCTCGTCGCCGACCATCTTTTCGCCCAGGTGCTCGACGAGGCCCGTGCTTTGCGCGGCGCGCGACCACTCGGCGGCGTCGACTTCACCGTCGATCGTCGGCGCTTCGTTCAGGCGCGGCGCGGTGACCAGCGGATAGCGATACGTGACCTCCGGTTGCTCGCCAGGGTCGGCGGGCTTGGGGACTCCCGCGTGAACCGAGGCGCAGAGGGCGCAGAAGATGGTGGCTGCGAGGAGGGCGTGGACGCGCATGGGTTGCTTCCTGGGATTGCAAATGCAGGTGTTTTTCGAGGTTGGCAGGACTCGGTCGACGGCTGGATCGCTTGCACGACGGCCGTGGTGTGGTGGTGGGGTGAACTCTGTTGGTGAGTGATCGCGGGTTACGGGCCGCGCACGTTGTCGCGGAGGAACTCCAAATCGCTGTACTGGCCGACGGTGAAGGTGGTGTGTCCGCTGGGGCCTTCGATGAACTCGACGTGGCCGTCGGCGAACAGGGCGTTGGCGACGCGGTGAATGGCGGTGCTGGCACTGGTGGCGGTTTCAGTTTGACCGTGGCGGGGCGTGTACCAGTCGCCGAGCGCGCGGCGGTTGTTGGCCATGTAGTAGCCGGCCGAGTCGAAGGCGAGCGCGGCGAATGATGGTTGATACGCCTGCTCCAGTCGGAAGCCGTCGAAGTCGTTGCTGGAATCGAACGTGTTGGCGGTCGGATGCGCCCACCAGAGGTTGTAGGCGTAGCTGGTCAGCTCGTAACGGACGACGAAGGAGCCCAGCTCGCTGCCGGCGTTATGGGCGACCACCCCGGCGCCGTGCGCGGCGGTCACGTCGGGACAGCGCAGCGTGGTGTGCTGCGGTTTGTCCTCCTCCGGGGTCAGGTATTGGATGATCCCGCCGGGGCCGTTGCTGTGGCTCAGCGGGCGGAACCAGGTGGTTATCGGCATCGCCTCGTGCTCCTGGTTGTATTGATCGAATCCGACCATTAGTGGACGAAGCTGGGCCTTGCACTGAATGTCGCGCGCCACGACGCGCGCCTGTTTCAGCGCGGGAAGCAGGATCGCGATAAGCAAAGCGATGATGCTGATGACCACTAGCAACTCCACCAACGTGAAGCCGGCGAAACGCGCGGTGAGATGGGCGGTGGGGCGGTTTGTGCCGGGATTGATGGGATGCTGATGGGTCGAACCGTGCATGACGGGCTCCTTTTCGTGACGTGCTCCGTCTGGTCCATGTCGCTGGGCGTTTTACGTCTGCTTCTGCTTCGGCGATGCGGATGTCGGCGGCGCGGTGGACTGGCGCACCACGAACGGCATCGCGAGGCGCTGCGTTTGCGTCAGGTCCGTGGGTTGCTCGATCATTTCGAGCAACTGCCTGGCCGCGGCGGCGCCGACCTGTTCGGCGACCTGCACGACCGTCGTCATCGGCACCGGGAACGTGCCTTCGTCCATGACGTCGTTCCAGCCGATCAGCGACACGTCCTCGGGCAGGCGCAGGTTCAGCCCCTGCATGGCGCGGCAGGTGCCCAGCGCCAGCTCATCGGAGCCGGCGACGATGGCGGTGGGTCGATCGGCGGATGCGAGCATCTGTTGCGCGGCGTTCTGGCCGTGGCGGGGATGGTTCCATTCCACCTCTGTGGCGTGTAGCTCGCCTTCGTTGGAGGCGAGCAGGCGGCGCATGGCGAGGCGCGCGCCTTCGATCTGCTCCCAGCCCTGCGTAAACGAGCGCTCGATGGTGATCAGGCCGATGTGTCGGTGGCCGAGCTCGATCAGGTGCGAGACGGCGTCGAACGCGCCGCCGAGGAAGTCGGGCTGCGCGCCGCCGATGCGTGGCGGCACGGCGGGGTGATCCAGCCACACGAGCGGGAGGTGATCGGCCAGCGCCAGGGCGCGCTGCTCCATGACCTCGCGGGTCGCGATGATGACGCCGTCGATCTGCGACGGGTCGAGCAGGTCGAGCCAGTCGTTGGCCGAGGGTGGTTGATGTTGTCGCTGCGGCATGGCCGAGAGCCAGATATCGGTGCCGGTTGATTCGAGCGTGCGCTGGATGCCGCGCAGGTGAGCGCGCGGGATCGGATCGTGCACGATGCTGAGATCTGGAAAGAGGACGGCGACCAGGCCGGTGCGGCGTGCGTGGGCGGCACTGACGAACCAGCCTTTCCCGTGCTCGCTGCGCAGCAGGCCTTCGCGTGCCAGCTCGCGCAGGGCCGAGGCGATGGTGCCGCGCGAGACGGCGAAAAGGGCGGCGAGGGCGTGCTCGGAATCGATCTTCTGCCCGGGCGACCAGTGGCCGGCCGCCAGGCGGTCGCGCAACTCGCGCACGATCTGGGCGACGCGGGTCGAGCTGGAGGGGCGGCTGCTGGCCATGTGGTGGTTCCACGACTTGATACTTGTATATCATCATGTTGGCGGAGCGGGCGGTTGTCAAGTGGGATTTGTGTGTGGGGGGTGGCTGTCGCGTTGCTGGCGGATGCAGGGCTGGCACCGCCGGGCACCCAGCGGGCCGTCACCGGGCGCGCGGCGTGCCATCGGATGCGGCCGTGGTTGCGGAACTAGCGATGCCGACAGCGGTGAGGTGTCCACCGCGTGCAGCAGGCGCGGCCGCTTGCCCTTGGCGGGCTTGTGCTTGGACTTGATGACGTCGCTCGGAGGCGAAGCTTTGCGCTCCAAATGGGCGGATTGCGCTGGAGCAGGTGGCGCAGGGAGTGCAGACGCTGGTGTGGAAACTCTCACGGCAGAGCTGGCTCGTGGGCTGAATTGATGGCACGACTGGCATACTGGCCGCAGCGCAATGCGGCGAGCTACCGCAGCCGACGCGGCACGACCACACCGGATACTTCGTAGCGCTGTCGTGTTAGTCCATGCCCAATCCAGATGTAGCGGGCGTCACGGCTTGTGTCGAAGACCAAGCCGCGCTTCGGGTCCCTGGCGCACGGCTTGCCCTTCGGGCCAAGCCGTGGCACCCCCGCCTCCACAGATCGTCGGATAGGATGGGCACGAACGATCCGCATTTTCCAGGGGGCCCCATGTCGCGAATTGTCTTTGTGGCGGTTTTCTCGGTCGGTTTGGTTGCGCTGCTCCAGACGCCGAATTTCATCCTCAATCATTTCGAAGAACGCGCGGAGCGGGCTTCTCGCCGGGTCCGTGTGTTTGTTCCCGAGGAGATTCGCGAAGATCTGAAGATCTACGGTGCCGGGGGCCATCCGGTCGAGCACATTGCTGATGGCGAGTACACGCTCACCATCGACCTCATGAACGAGTGGGCGTATACGCACTTGAAATCTGAGAAGCTCGAGATGAGTGTTCAGTTCTGGACGCGTCCGGAGGGCGAAACTCGCATCGTCGTCAACAGCTTGCCTGACGGATACAAGATTGCCGTGACACCAGGTGAAGTGATTCGCGTGACCGCTCCATAGAGATGCGCGTGCATCTTGCAAGGTGGGCGCTGGCAGCGCCACGTCTGCCGCCACCACCGACAGCCGCCCGCGGCACCAACGAGGCAGGGTTCGCAGGAGGGGCAAAGGCCAGTGTCAAACTCACGGTATCGACCGTTGCCACCCTATCTTCCGTGCGCCCCACCGCGACACGCTGTGCCTGGGGCAGACCGTGCAGGGTTCCGAAATCCAGTATCAATCGAAAATCGGATCCCACGTCGATATCCCGTAACGCAGTCACATCGCCCCGGACGAAGTCTGCCTGGACGCCCGCCTCTTTCGCCCGGTGGCGTGCACGACGGAGCGCCTTGGGGACGCAGTCGATACCGGTGACCTGCCAGCCCCGGCGCGCCAGCGCCACGGCATGGATGCCACTGCCACAGCCGAGATCCAGCACCCGTCGAAGGGCGGTTCACGGCCGGCCTCCTCGCGATCAAACATGGCGGCGATCTCCGAGGCGACCGAAGGCTGGGCAAGCCCTTCCTCCCACGGCGTGAGGCCGATCTGGTAAAGGATCTTGTAGAAGAGACGCATGGCATGGTCCTCAGCGCTTGCGCACGCCCACGACCGACGCCGGCCAGTCACGCACTCGACCGAACCGCGCGGTCGGGGGATGGCCAGCCGTTGGATCGACAGTCTCGTGTCGGCCATGGATTTGCTGATACCCGAGCGTCGCCCGAGGTTATCCATGGCCTTCCCATCTCTCGCAAGCGAGCGATCCGACGCAGGATCGCGCGATACAAGAAGCGCCGCAGCGAACTTCACCAGTTGAAAGGTCGCATCGCAAGGCCAGGGGAGCGATCCGCTTCGATCTTGATTACGTTTCGCAATCCATCGTCAGCGACCCCGGCGGCACGTTCGCGGGCCGTCCCGGGCCCGCGTCACAGGCATGAGAAACATGAGGTGCCGCCGACAGACAGTGCGACTGGAGCGGGTGATCCGGAGCGGGGAAAATGTTGACGGCTCGCGGCGGGGCGGCCATATTACCGCTCCGGCCGCTGCGCGGGTGTCCGTTCGCCGGCTCGCTGATTCACCGTCGACGACACCAGCCCTGGAATCAGTCAAGCCGTTCGCACGGTCGCCCCGTCCAATCAGCCCATGCCACCCCTGCGCCTCACTTACGTCATCCCTTTCGGCCCACCGGCGACGCAGTTCGGCGGGCCGGTGGCGCAGCTCGGCCTGATCGCGCCCGCACTGGCGCAGCGCGGACATGACCTGCGCCTGGTCTGCACCGACCTCGGCATCGACCCCGCCATGCCGCGCGACACCTGGCTTCAGCGCGACGGCTACCGCATCTATTACGGCCGCACGAAACCGATCCACCGCGTCGCGCCGTATTGGACGCCCATGCTGCGCGACGTCTTGCGCGAGACAATCGCCGACAGCGACTTGGTGCACCTGCACCTCGGCCTGACGCTGCTGAACGCGCTGGCGCGCCGTATCGCCGTGCATGAAGGCGTGCCTTACGTCTACGCGCCGCGCGGCTCGCTCTGTCCCTATCGATTGCGCGAGCGCCGCTGGGGTAAGTGGCTTTTCCTCCGCCTGTTCGAGCGCCGCATCATCCGCGACGCCGCCGCGCTGCACGCGCTGACGGAAAAAGAGCGGGACGATCTGACGTCGCAGGGGGGCGACCCGCAGCACGTGCACATCGTGCCGAATGCCGTGGACATGGGCGCTGCCGAAACGTGGCCGACCCGCGCGGCGGCGCGCGCTCAGCTCGACGTGCCCGACGATGCGGTGGCGGTCGTGTTCATGAGCCAGTTGCACCCGGTCAAGGGGCTGGACCTGCTGCTTCACGCCGCGGCGTCCTTGCGGCCGCGCCATCCGGAGTTGATCCTGCTCATCGCCGGGCCGGACAAGGGCTACGGCACCGAGGCGCGCCGGCTTGTGCGCGAGTTGGGCCTGGACGAAGCGGTGCGCTTCCTCGGCCACGTCGCCAGCCACGAGCAGAAGCTGGCCGTGCTGCGCGCCGCCGACGTGTTCGCGCTCACCTCCTATTCCGAGGGCCTGCCCAACGCGGTGCTGGAGGCATGCCACGTCGGCCTGCCGGTGCTGATCACCGACGCGTGTCACCTGCCGGAGGTCGCCGCGCATGAAGCGGGCTGCGTGGTGCCGGCGAAGGCGCAACTGGTGGAGGCGGGACTGGGCTCATTGCTGGCGGCGCCGGCGCGCCGCGCGGCGATGGGGCGCGCGGCGCGGTTGCTGGCGGAAGATCGATTTTCGGTGGCCCGTGTCGTGGACGGGCTCGAGGCGATATACACTGGGGCGATCGGTGACATGTCACGCGACACCCGCGCGGTTACGGCGGTTGATGTCGATGACCGACAGCCGCGCAAACGCGAAGGGACGAAGTAAGTCGAGGGACAGTGCTTCGTCGACGGTTATTTTTGCCTGATCATGGTTGCTGAATCACCTCCACGTCGGTTCGTCATCTACGCGAGTCAGCGCAGTGGTTCGACGTGGTTGCGCGAGATACTTGCCAGTCATCCACGGATCGAGGTCAAAGGCGAGCTGTTTTTGCATCGCACCAATGAGCACATTCAGCGCATGCTTGCCGAGCAACGGAACGACCGTCCTTTCTGGGCCGTGCAA
>JBMCXL010000093.1:0-9301 GCA_048621015.1 Phycisphaeraceae bacterium | reverse complement strand
AGCGGGTAACATCACCGCCTTATGGTCGAGCTTGAGCCGAACGTGGAAACGCCCGGCGTGCGCAAGGCGTGGATCGACATCCACCGGGTGCACCTGATGGTGATGCTTTGGCGGCTGGCGCTGACCGGCATCACGGCGGCGGGCATCGTGCTGGAACACGGGTTCTACGAGCTGCCGACGGTGTTCGGCGGACAGTTGCGCGCGTGGCAGATTCACCTGGTCCAGATGACGCTGCTGGCGGTGTATGCGCTGGACGTGATCCTGCGCTACACGCGGCGGCGCGTGCCGATGCCGGGCGCGGGGCTGTCGTGGATGGATCGCGCGCTGTTCGTGATGGCGGCGTTCGGCGCGGTGCTGGGCACGATCGAGCCGCACACCTATGGCTGGCAGGTGTTCGAGATCGCGGCGGCGGCGCTGTTCTTCAGCGAGCTTTGGCGCACGAACGTGGCGCTGTCGCGCGTGCTCACGCGGCCGGGCATGCTGCTGCCGCTGTCGTTCGCGACGTTGATCGGCATCGGCACGCTGCTGATCAAGACGCCCGTCGCCACGCCGGAGGGACACCCGGGCGTCTCGTGGCTCGATGCGCTGTTCACCATGACCTCGGCGGTATGCGTCACCGGACTCACCGTGCGCACCACCGCGACCGACTTCTCCCCCTTCGGCCAAATGCTGATCGGCATCTTCATTCAGCTCGGCGGCCTGGGCATTCTGATCTTCGGCTCGGTGTTCGCGATGCTGCTGGGACGCAGCCTGTCGCTGCGCGAGCACCTGAACCTGAGCGAGATGCTCGAAAGTCAGCCGCTGCGCAACATCACCGGTTTCGTGCGCTTCATCGTGCTGACGACGCTGGGGATCGAGCTGATCGGCGCGATCGCGATGATGTTCCTGTGGGGCCCCGAAGCCGAGGGCTGGACGTGGGAGCAGTACCTGGGCATGAGCCTGTTCCATTCGGTCAGTGCTTTCTGCAACGCGGGCTTCGACCTGACGGGCAACAGCCTGGAGCCCTACCGCATGACGCTGCTGGCGCACGCGGTGGTGCTGCCGATGGTGGTGATCGGCGGGATCGGCTTTCCGGTGCTGGAGAACCTGCGCTGGGTGATCTGGGGCAAGGTGCAGCGCTGGCTCGGTCGGCCGCTGGAAACCGGCGTCAACCGCGTGCGCTATCGGTTGAGTCTGCACACGAAGGTGACGTTGATGACCACCGCGGCGCTGTACCTGTTCGGCGTGGTGTTCATCTTCGCGGGCCATGCGATGCCGTACTTCTACGACACGCTCGAGCAGGGGCAGACGGCCAACGTCGAGCGGCCGGGGGAGTTCGGCTGGGAGGAAGCGGGGCGATTCCTCGCGGAGGCGAGCTTCATGTCGCTGGCGACGCGCACGGCCGGGTTCAACACCGTGCCGACCGAGGAAATGAGCACGGCAAGCCACTTCACCATGATGCTGCTGATGGTCATCGGCGGCGGGCCGGGCTCGACGGCGGGCGGGACGAAGGTGACGGTGCTGGCGCTGCTGGTGCTCTCGGTGGTGGCGACGATGCGCAACCGGCAGGAGACCGAGGCGTTCGGGCGCACGATCGCCGACGCGGTGGTGCGCCGCGCCGCGACGATCGGCATCTGCTTCATGCTGCTGATCGGCACGACGACGCTGCTCTTGTCCTACAGCGAGCCTTATCGCTTCGAGCGCATCTTCTTCGAGGCGATCAGCGCCGCGGGCACGGTGGGCCTGTCGCTGGGCATCACCGACGGTTTGACGAGCTTCGGCAAGGGGGTCATTATCGTCACGATGTACCTCGGCCGCGTCGGCCCGCTGACGCTGCTGGCGGCATTGATCTTCACGCAACGGCTGCGTCGGCCTTATGCGTATGCGCATGAGAATGTGGTGCTGGGTTGAACGCGCGCGGCAGAGCCGCGTCGCTTCATGAGAGCTTGCCATGCAGCGTTTCACGGTCATCGGTCTGGGTCGGTTCGGCTCGCGCCTGGCGGCGAATCTCGCCAACGCCGGGCAGGAGGTGATCGGCATCGACACCGACCAGCGCATCATCGAGGAGATGCGCGATCGCGTGACGCTGGCCATCGCCATGGACGCCACCGACGAGCAGGCGCTGCGCCTCCAGGGCATCGACCAGACCGACGTGGCGATCGTGGGCATCGGCGGCGACTTCGAGTCGATCGCCGCGGCGACCGTCGTGCTCAAGCAGATCGGCGTGCCGCGCGTCATCGCCCGGGCGATCAGCCCCACCAGCGCGCGCATCCTCCAGAGCATCGGCGCCGACGAGGTGGTCAACCCCGAGGACGAGACCGCCGACCGCTGGGCCAACCGGCTCATCAGCCCGCAGTTCATCCGCCAGTTCGAGCTGGACGAGGGCCACTCCATCGTGGAGATCCGCACGCCCAAGCGCTGGGTCGAGCGCAGCCTGTCGGAGCTGAACGTGCGCGCCCGTGAGAGCCTGCACGTGGTCGCCATCCGCCGGCGGCGCGATCCGAGTGACGAGACCAGCCCGATGACCATCCAGATCCCCAGCCCCGAGGAGCCGTTGAACGCCGACGACGTGCTGGTCATCATGGGCCGGGACGCTGACCTGGCGAAGCTGCGCGACACGAAGTAGCTGGGAGAGCGGCCGAGCGCCCCGCGAAGACGCAAGCGACTTCCCGCCGCCCGGGCGAGGTCGATGCCTCGCTCGCATCTTCGCGCTGCCCCGCCCGCAGTTGACGCCAGCCCCCTGTCCGCAAGAATATGGGTCTACCCACAGATTCCCGGAAGTGCACACCATGACCATCCGTGATGACGACATCCTGCTCGTCGATCCGCCGGCCCCGACCGTCGCCGAGTCGTTCTACCTGCCCGAGGTCTTCAAGGGTCTGGGCACGACCTTCAAGCACATCGTCGGCTCGGTCGCCAAAGGCCCGCGCAACCGCACGATGGAATACCCCGAGCAGCGCCGCGAGGACATCCCCGTCGAGAACGGCGGCATGAACATCGGCAACTTCCGCGGCGTCCACCGCCTCAACCGCGACGAGGACGGCCGCGTCAAGTGCGTCGCCTGCTTCATGTGCCCGACCATCTGCCCCGCCAACTGCATCCACATCGAGTCGGCCGAGGCCCCGTGGGACGACCGCGAGAAATATCCCATCAAGTTCGACATCGACGAGCTGCGCTGCATCTACTGCGGCATGTGCGAAGAAGCCTGCCCCGTCGATGCCATCGAGCTGACCTACGTCTACGACATCGTCGGCCTCTCGCGCCAGGAGATGATCTTCGACAAGGAAAAACTCCTGGAGATCTACGACCAGACCATCGACCGCAAGCCGATGTGACGCGGCACGAATCAGGCATGCCTTGAACAACGCCCGTTCCGAGCGAGTCGGCGAGCGAAGAGCGGGATCGTCGCCCGCCGCATCGTGCCAACAATCCAAGGGGGCAACCACATGGCATACGGCATCAAACCCGGCCGCGGCCCATCACTCATGGGCGCCGTCGTCTGTGTCATCGCCGCGATCTTCGGCATCTTCTTCGGTGTCACCGCCACCTCTGCCGGCGCGCCGCCGATCTTTCTGCTGTTCGGCATCGGCTTCGCCGTCGTCGCCATCGGCGGTGCCATCTACAACGTTTACAACACCATCGCCCGCAACCGGATGAGCTCGCTGGACATCACCACCCCCGGCGAGGAACCCGACCCCATCGCCCGCGCCCTCGGCCACGATCAGCCGCCGGCCGACGCGCACACCACCACCCCCGGCAGCGACACGCCGCGCCAGTATCCCGGCGCGTTCTGCCCCTTCTGCGGCAAGTCGGTCGAAGGCAAATTCGACTACTGCCCCCACTGTGGCAAGGACATCTGACCAGGCGCCGCGTCGCCGATGCGGTTTTTCTACGCCCGGCCGGTCCCGTCGGCGGAGGTGGTCGGCTATGATGCGAACGTCCAAGGAGCCTGCGATGCCCGAAACGCAGACGGCCATTCGCTTCGCCTCGGCCGTGAGCACCGCTGACAGCGCGGCCGCCGCCGTCGCCGAGGTGACCGACGCGCTGCACGACGCGCTCGCCGCGCCGGTCGACCTGGCTGTCGTGTTCGCCTCGACCGCGCATCGCGAGGCGATCGAGACGATCCGCGATCGCCTGCGCCAGACCCTGGCGCCACAGGTGCTCATCGGCTGCACGGCGCAGGGCGTGGTCGGCGTGCAGCAGGAGTTGGAGGAAGGGCCGGCCCTGTCCGTGCTCGCCGGCACGCTCCCCGGCGCGACGCTGCACGCGTTCCGCTGCGATCAGCCCGACTGGCCGAAGGTCACGCGCTCGCCCGCGCGGCTGCGCGAGGCGGTGCAGGGCACGATCGACGAAGGCGCGGCCAAGGCGGTGATCCTCCTGGCCGACCCGTTCACCACGCCGCTGGTCCGCTTCCTGCCCGCGCTCGATGAGGCGGTGCCGGGCGCCGCGGTCGTCGGCGGCATCGCCAGCGGCGGTGAGAAGGCCGGCGACAATCGGCTCCTGCTCGACGATGCGGTGATCGACGAAGGCGCCGTGGGCGTCACGCTCGCCGGCGACATCGACGTGCAGACCACCGTCAGCCAGGGCTGCCGACCGATCGGCCAGCCGCTGATCATCACCCGCGCCAAGCGCCACGTCGTCCAGCAGCTCGGCGGACGCAGCGCGCTGCAGGTCATCCAGGAGATGGCCCAGGACCTCGACGACGAGGACCAGCAGCTCGTGCATGACAACGGCCTGCTCGTCGGCCGCGTAATCAACGAGTATAAGCAGCGCTTCGGCCGCGGCGATTTCGTGGTGCGCGGCCTCGTCGGCGTCGACCAGGACCAGGGCTACATCGCCATCGGCGATCCGCAGGTGCGCGTCGGCCAGACGGTCCAGTTCCACGTGCGCGACCAGAAGACCGCCGCGGAGGACCTGGCCATGATGCTCGACCTCCAGAAAGTGCACGGCCCCGCCGCCGGTGGACTGCTGTTCACCTGCAACGGCCGCGGCACGAACCTGTTCGATGAGCCCAACACCGACGTCAATCTCATCCACGCCGCGCTCGGCCAGATGCCGCTGGCCGGCTTCTTCGCCGCCGGCGAACTCGGCCCGCTCGGCCCGGAACGCGCCAGCTTCGTCCACGGCCACACCGCCAGCCTCATCGCGTTTCGCAGCGCGGGCAATGAGCAGGACACGCTCGAGTGACGCGCGGGTGTCCCGATGCTGAACACCGATTGGATCATACAGCTCGAGTCCGTCGGCCTGGTCGCGCTCGCGGGGCTGCTGGGCGGCGCGATCGGCCTGGAGCGCGAATGGGCGGGCAAGGCGGCGGGCCTGCGCACGCATATTTTCGTCTGCGCCGCCGCGGCGCTGTTCATGGCCCTGACCCAGAGCCTCATCGCCGCACTGCCGACGGATGCCGGTGCGACCGCCGCACAGCCCGATCCGATCCGCGCGATGCAGTCGGTGGTGGTCGGCATCAGCTTCCTCGGCGCCGGCACGATCATCCGCCAGGGACAGGAGCGCATCGAAGGGTTGACGACCGCCGCCACGATCCTGCTGGTCGCGGGCATCGGTATCGCCGTCGCGGTGGGGCAGATTCTCACCGCCGTGGCCGTCACGGCCTTGACCCTGTTCGTGCTGATCGGCCTCGGGCAGATCGAGCAGCACATGCGCAAACGACCACGGTCGTAGAAATAGTTCCATGTTTCACCGTGTTCTCGCCGACATCGTCCTGCTCGTTCACGCGGGATTCATCGCGTTCGTCGTCTTCGGGCTGCTGCTGATTCTCGTCGGCGGCATGCGGCGCTGGCAGTGGGTGCGCAATCGCTGGTTCCGCATCGCGCACCTGGCATGTATCGGCATCGTCGTGCTCCAGGCGTGGCTCGGTGTCGCCTGCCCGCTCACCGTGTGGGAGAACAACCTGCGCGCCGCGGCCGGCGAAACGACCTACCCCGGCGGGTTCTTCGCTTACTGGGTCCGCCGCGCGATTTTCTTCGACCTGCCGGACGTGCTGTTCCTGCTCCTGTACACGGCCTTCGGCCTGCTGGTCGTGCTCACGTTCTGGCTCGTGCCAGTGCGCTGGCGCGGCGAGGCGGCGGCGGAAGCGGCGCAGGACGCCTGAGGCGCGCCGGGGTACGATGGGTCCCGCAATGAACTGCCCGCAATGCAACCGCACCGTCTCACAGCAGCAGATGCCCGACGGCACCCTCGTGTTTCACTGCGAGAAGTGCGGCTGGGGTCGCCAGCGCCTCGAAGCGGCGCTGGCCGGCGGCAGCGGTGAACCGGCGCCGTCCGCACCTTCGCCGGCGCGAACGGCGATGACGCTCACGTTTTGGTGGATCGTTTCGTTCATCATCGTGCTCGGGCCGTACCTGTTGCTGCGTTTCGGCGTGCCGGCGCTGCTCGTCGACGAGGGGCAGCTCGCGGCGGACGCGGGGCAGAAGCTGGCGGGCGTGCTCGATCGCCATTACTGGTGGATCATCGGCCTGTACCTGCTCATCTCGTTCAGCGTCTCGCCGCAGCCCATGAGCGATTACTACGGCATGTTCGGCATGCCGACCATCAACAACCCCTTCACCTACGAGGACAACTACAATCGCACGATGGTCGGCCTGGCGATCGTGCTGATGCCGGGCAAGGTCGTCTGGCAGACGACGACGCAGACATTTCTCGCGCTCAAACGCCTCGTGCGCGGCGGCGCTGCATAACCGCGCCAATCGTTGAACAGAAGGAGCCGCATCATGAAATACCGCACGCTCGGAAGCACAGGACTCACCGTCTCGGTCGTCGGCGTCGGCACGTGGCAGTTCGGCGGCGAGTGGGGCAAGGACTTCACGCAGCGCGAGGTCGATGCCATGTTCGACAAGGCGCGCGCGTGTGGCATCAACCTCATCGACACCGCTGAGTGCTACGGCGACCACCTTTCCGAGCAGTTTGTCGGCGCGGCCATCGAGAAGGACCGCGCCCGCTGGGTGCTGGCGACCAAGTTCGGCCACAAGTTCCACGGCCGCTTCGACCGCACCGAGCCGCGCTCGCCCGAGGACGTGCGCCAGCAACTGGAAGAATCACTCAAGGCGCTGCGTACCGACTACATCGACGTCTACCAGTACCACTCCTGGGGTGACGACGATTTCTTCAACGATGACGTCGTCGCCGCGCTGCACAAGCTGAAGGATTCGGGCAAGATCCGCCACATCGCCAACAGCGTCGGCAGCAACCGCAACGAGAAGCAGGTCGAGGCGTCGCGGCGCATGGGCGTCGAGGCGATCCAGATCATCTACAACCGCCTTCAGCGCGAGCCGGAGGAGACGCGCGTGTTCGACATCTGCCGCGAACAGAACCTCGGCGTGCTCGCGCGCGTGCCCTTGGCCAGCGGCTTTCTTTCGGGCAAGTACGATCTTGACGCGGAGTTCCCCGAGACCGACGTGCGCGGCCGGCGCGACCCTGAGCAGGTGCGCCAGGTCATCGAACAGGTGCAGCGCATCCAGCGCGAGGAAGTGCCGAACGGCGTGGCGATGGCGCAATGGGCGCTGGCGTGGTGTTTGAAGCACCCGGCGGTGACGTGCGTGATCCCGGGGTGCAAGAACGTCGAGCAGGTCGCGTCCAACGCCGCCGCGGCGGACTTGGACATGGTGGCGGCCGATCATCCGCAGGCCGCGCCCCAGCCGGCGGGGGTGTGAATGCGCGGGCCTGGAAACTGTTTCACAACGCGACAACGGCCCCGTGGAAGGCTCGCGGACTCGCCATCCGCGGGCTTGGGGGAGCGCGGTGAGATGGTCTTTTACAGCTTGCGCAGGATGCGCGCCGCCTTGTTCGCCTCGTCGCTGCTATCGAATGAGAGATAGACGACCAGCCGACCATTCAGCGCTGCGGCCGCGAGGCCGTGCAGGTTGACGTTCGCCTCGGCCAGTGCGCGGGTCAGCTCCGCGCCGAGGCCGGGCCGATCTTCGCCTTCGAGGCGCAGCGTGTGCATCTGGTCGGTCTTGGCGAAGCCGGCGTTCTTGGCGGCGTTGATCTGCCGCGCGCCGGTCAGCGGCGTGATGAAGGCCACCGCCTCCCGGTCCGGGTTCTTGTGCGAGCGGCGCGCGATCACGAACGCGAGGTTCGCGCCCGCGTCCGCGAGCGGCTGGAGCTTGTCGTGCAGGGCCCCGGGCCGATCGTCGATCCCGACCGCCCAGACGTCCACCTTCGAAACGTCCATCGCCATGATGCACCTCGCAGCGGTTACGCCCGACCGGTGTCACGATAACGCGGCGCCCGCGGGCACACACTCGGGAACGCCCCCCGCCCGCGATTCAGCAATGCCGCCATGTCGTGTACAATCCCCTGCTCAAGGATAAGGAGCTTCACCATGGGTCAATACATCAAGGTCGCCAAGAAGTCGGAGTTGCCGGAGAACTGCGGCACCTGCGTCGAGGTCGAAGGCCGGCGCATCGCGCTGTTTCACGTCGACGGCGAGATTCACGCCCTGGACGACCTCTGCACGCACGAGCAGGCGCCCCTCAGCGACGGCGAGATCGAGGACGGCGAAATCGAATGCCCTTGGCACGGCGCCACGTTCAACCTCAAAACCGGCGCCTGCACCGGCCCGCCGGCCGACGAGGACCTGGCGCGCTACAACGTGCGCGTCGTCGGCGACGACGTCGAGGTCGAGCTGTAAAGAAAAACGCAGCGCGCAACTTACGACGCATAACACCCGGCCTGAGCGCAGCGACGGGCGGGATCCTCCGCGATCACTCACGATTGATGGCGCAGGTCCCGTTCTGCGCTCGCGGACTCGCTCAGGACGGGCGTTCGCGCAGCGCCCCCATTTCAAGTCGCCCGCGCATTCACTCGCGCTCAAGGTACGCCATCAGGTCCGGCAGCTTCGTCACCGCCAGACCCACGCACGCATCGCTGGCGCCGTAGTACATCCACAACTCGTCGCCGCGCTGGATCAGCCCCGTCGGAAACACCGTGCCCGGCGCGAAGCCCGTGCGCTCATACGGCTCGTCCGCCTGAAAGATCCAGTCCGGGGCGCGCAGCACCAGTCGATGCGGCGCCTCGCGATCCAGCAGCGCCACACCCACGCGATAGATCATCCCGCCGGCATAGTGCTTCACCCCGTGATACAGCAGCAGCCAGCCGCGCTCGGTCAGGATCGGCGGCGGCCCCGCGCCGACCTTCACCGCATCCCATGCCGGACCCACCCCTTCCGGCAGCACGCAGTGCGGCTCGCCCCAGTGCAGCAGGTCATTGGAGTACGCCGACCAGATGTGCTCGATCGGCCCGACCTCCGGCCGATGCAGCGCCACATACCGCCCCCCGCACCGCTCCGGCAGGACGACCACGTCCTTGT
>JBMCXL010000092.1:0-9532 GCA_048621015.1 Phycisphaeraceae bacterium | reverse complement strand
CTCACTTCGTACAGTTCGCTGAGCATCTCCAGGACGGCGATCTCGAAGCAACTGTGCCGGTCCGCCACGATCGAGCCGTGCATCGGATCGCCGCGCAGCCACGTGCCCCAATCGCAGGTGAACGCTTCGCGGTAGCCGCCATGTGGGCTGCGCGCGTGCTCGTCGATCAACTGGAACAGCGCCAGCGCCTCCTCGAGCGCGGCCGGATCATTGAACGCCCGGCTGTATGCCGCGAGGCCGTAGATCACGAAGCAGTGCCCATAAACGTGCTTGCGCCCGTCCATGAGTCGGCCCACGCGGTCGGTGAGCCAGTAATAGCCGCCGTGTTGCATGTCGCGCATGCGCTCGGTGAGGTAGTGCCGCGCATGGTCCGCCGCCTCGCGATACGCCGGCCGGGGGTCGAGCCGATGGATGGATGCGAAACTCCACATGAACCTGCCCTGGCGATGCGCGACCTTGCGATAAGGCCAGGCCGGCGTGCCACCGCGCGCCAGGTCGCTGAGCACGCCGCCGTGGACACGGTCCATGCCGTGCTCGAGCCAGAACGGCAGCGCGTTGTTCTGGAGGTGGTCCAGGAGGATGTCAGCCCATTGCTCGAACGCGGCCGGCCGATGCACCACCGGTCGCACGCGATGATACATCCGTTCCGCATGCTGCTTGATCGGCGCGATCGCGCGCCGCCAGCCGACACGTCGCTCGGTGCCGTTGCCCGCTTGCATCATGACTTGCTTCCTTCCATGCATTGAATCTGACACGCTGGTGTGGACGCTTCGCAGCGCAGCCAGCGCGATGCGTTCAACAAGGCCCGCGTCTCGTGATAGGCCGCCTTCCACGCATGCGCCTTTCGTTGCCCGGAGCGCAGCCGACCGCGCTCATCGACCGTCTCATGCCATCCGCCATGCCGATGATCGACGATGCAGTCGCGGACGAACTGCCACTGCAAGGCCAGCGCCGCACGGTATCGATCATCCGCCTGCCCGTGCAGCGCGTGCATGCGCGCCAGCGCCTGAAGCATCTCCGCCTGCACCCACCAATGCCGCTGGCGATGGCATGGCGTCCCGAGCGCCTCGCCGGTGGACGCCAGGCCGCCGCGCCGCTGATCGAAGCCGACCGCCAGCGCGTGATCGACCAACGAGCGCGCCAGGCGCTGCAACGTCGCATCTTCGCCGCGCCCCACGACCGCGGCCGCATCCAGCAGCAGCACCGCCATCTCCACGTCGTGGCCGAACGAATCGTGCATCGGCACCGCGCGCCAGTCCGAAGTGAACAGCCCGTGCATGCAGCCGGGCGGCACGATCATGCGATCGCGCGCCAGCTCGACCAATTCCGCCAACCGTGCCTGAACGCGATCGTCGCGCCAGTGCGCCGCCAGCACGGTCCATGCCTCGATCACGTGAAGATGCGTGTTGGCGGTCTTGAAGCCGGCCGGTGTCGCCGGCGCGAACGTGCTACGGTTCTCCAGCCGATCTCCCGTCTCGCGTTGTCGGCCATCGCGCTGCAACTGTTCGCGATAGCCGCCGTGCGCCTTGTCATGCGCATGCGTTTCGAGCCAGTGAAACAGTTCGATCGCCGCATCCAGATAGCGCTGCTCGCCCGTCGCGCCGTGGACGTTCGCCAGGGCGTAGACGACAAACGCCTGGCCGTACACGTGCTTGTCCCAGCCCAGCGCCGCCGTCGGGGCGCCCGCATCACCGTCGATGACCCAGAAGTACCCACCCTGCGGCGCATCGTGGAACGCGCGCAGCAGGTAATCGGCGCCGTGGCGCGCATGCCCGGCGTGCGCGTCGCGTTGCTTGCGGTCCGTACAAGCCTGCGCCGCCTCGGCGGCCGCCCACGTCATCCGCGCCTGATACACCACGCTGCGTCGATTGTCGGGCTGGCGCGTCCAGTCCGGCCCGAGCACCGGGTGAAACCCGCCGCCCGCATCCACGCCGTGCGCAAACCAGCGCGGCAGCAGGCGGTTCCATAGCTCGCGTTCCATCGCGGTTGCCAGCCCAAGTGGATCGTGAACGGCGATGCTTCGGCTCCCGCCCCGGCGATGTGCCCGCCAGCCCCGGTGACACGCCTGCAGGATACGAGAGGTGGCTGACATCCGAGCAATCGTCCCTTTGTGCGCCCGCGCCAGATGAGCGACGTTTACTGCGTGCGCGTCGCGCCGAATGACGCCTTGCCGGCCGGGCCGTCGTCGCCTTCCGGCGGACAGGTCTGCAACTGCACCATCCGGTAGTAATCATCATTGCGCTGCATGAGCTCGTCGTGTCGGCCCTGGTCGACGATCTGGCCGTGCTTCATCACGACAATGCGATCCGCCGCGGCGATCGTGCTCAGTCGATGCGCGATGACGAAGCTGGTGCGCCCGGTCATGAGTTGTTGCAGGCTCGCCTGGATCATCTGCTCGGACTCGGCGTCGAGGTTGCTGGTCGCCTCGTCAAGCACGAGGATGCGCGGGTCGGCGTAGAGCGCGCGGGCGATGGCGAGGCGCTGGCGCTGGCCGCCGCTGAGGCGCGCGCCGCGCTCGCCGATGGGCGTGTCATAGCCCTGCTCGAATTCGCCGATGAATCCGTGCGCGTTGGCGCGCTTCGCCGCGGCGATCACCTTGTCGCGGTCCGGGTGCCGATCGCTGTAGCCGATGTTCTCGGCGACCGTGCCGTCGAACAGGAACACGTCCTGCTCGACGATGCCGATGAGCCGACGGTAGCTGTCGATGTCGATGTCGCGCAGGTCCAGGCCGTCGAGATGGATCGAGCCGGTCGTCGGATCGTAGAAGCGCACGATGAGGTTGGAGAGCGTGGTCTTGCCCGCGCCGCTCGGGCCGACCAGCGCGACGACCTCGCCGGGCTCGACGGTCAGGTCGATGTGCTCGATCGCCGGCCGCTCGTTGCCGGGATAGACGAAGCTCACGTTGTGCAGCGTGACCGCGCCCTGCACCCGCTCCGGCGCGACGGCTACCGCGCCGGGCCGGCGCGTCAGCTCGTGCGGCTCATCGAGCAGGTTCATCACGCGCTCCAGGCCCGCCAGGCAGTTCTGCATCTGCGACGCCGCGTTCGCCAGCATCGCCAGCGGGTTCAATAACCAGCCGACGTAAAGCAGAAACGTGAACAGCTCGCCCTTGGTGAACTGCTCCGCCTCGGCCATCGTGCCGGCCGCCACCGCCTGCTGATCCTGCAACACGCGCAGGCCGCCGAGCACCAGCAGCGTCGTGGTCGCGATGGGGATCAGCAGTTGCCACGTGATGTGCACCGCGCGGCCCCACCACCAGGCGCGCAACTGCTGGCGCGCCATGAAATGGTTGTTGCAGGCGAACTGCCGCGCCTCGCGCCGGTCGCGGTTGAAGGCGCGCACCACGCGAATCCCGCCGAACGACTCCGCGGCGTGCGCGTCGGTCGTCGAGCGCGTCTGGCGAATGTCGCGAAACAGCGGCCGAATGCTGGCGATGTAGGTCCGGTGCGACAGGTACACCAGCGGAATGAGCGCCGCGGCGCCGAGCAGCAATCGCCAGTCCATCACGCACAGGATCACCAGGCTGCCGCCGAGCTGGATCACCGCCTTCCACGGCTTGTAGATCACCTGCTGAAGCATCGCGCCGGCGGCGTTCGCATCGTCGCGCAGGATCGAGGCGACCCCGCCCGAGCGCAGCGCCCCGACCCGATGCAGCGGCAGCCGGATCGCGTGGCGAAACAGCGACCGCCGAAGATCCACCTCCATGCGCTTGCCGGCGCGCACGACCTGCCATTCGCACCAGATCCGGATCCCCACCGCCGCCAGCGCCAGGCCCACCATGCCGCCGGCCACCACGTACAGCAGCGTTGGGGCATCGAGACCCGCCGGGATCACCCACGCGACCCAACCGGTCAACGGCTTGCCATCGAGCACGTTGTCGATCAGCAGCTTCATGCCGTACAACGGCACCAGCCCAAGCAGCACGCTGACCGCCGCCAGCGCCAGCGCGATCACCGCCTTGGCTCGCACCGGCCGCAGGCAGCGCAGGAAGAAACGCGCCATCTCGCCCGTCGAGCGCGTCGACTCGGGCAACGCCGCGAACGCTGACTCGTCGGTGTCGGTCGTGCTCGGCGCCGGCCGCTGCTGCGTGAAACCGTCGCCGTTGGCTTTCGCCTGCGCCTTGCGGCTCACGCAGTAGCGCAGGAAGCGCTGTCGACTTGTATCACCTTCACGTTTCATGAAGCTCCCAACGTCACTGATTCTTTCCACGATTGCGCGCCAGCCAGCCGACGCGCCGCAGCACCTGGTAGCTGCGATAAGACGCGAACGGCAACAGCAGCGATGAATCCCATTTCGCCCGGTTGATCACGCTCGCCGCCGCGCCGCCGCCGCTGCGAAAGCCGACGCGCCGCGCCAGCGGCGAGAACGACAACCGCGCCGCCAGGAAATCGATCAACTGTCGCCGCCCCACGCGCACCGCCAGTTGTTGCAGCACCGCATCGTCGATCGGGCAGCCCACGGTCAGCCGCGCCGCCGACAGTGCGGTGTAGACGATCGCCTGGCAATCATGCGTCGCCGCACGCTCCACGATCGTCGGCGGATCAAACGGCCCGAGCCGGCGCACGATCTCACGAATCCCGTACAGGCTCTTGAGCGTGAAATACCGCTTGCGGCAACTGCTCGTGCACGCGGCGATCAGCATGTCCACCGGCGACATCACGTACACCGCATGCCCCAGGTACTCGATCCGCCGCGCCGCACGCCAGATCGCCTCGAAATCGACCGGCAGCACGCCGTCGATGTTCAGATCGTGATGCTCATGGAAGTCGCACTCGAACGGGCCGGTGCGGTTGAAGTGCCACACCTGCTCGCGCAGGTCGTCGGGGATCTCCTCGGCGCGCGGTCGGATGAGCACGTCGATATCCAGGCTCGTGGTGTGCCACGGCTCCTCGTGCACCACCGCATCGAGCGCCGCGCCCTTCACGAGCATCACGGGCATGTCATGGCTGTTGAAGAACGCCAGTACATCGCGCAGCATCCGCCGGGCGCGCTCCTTCTCCTCGATCTTCTCGAACTGCGCCAGCTTCAGGCGCATCAGGATCGGCCGCGGCACGTCCAGGCCCGCACCGGCGAGCCGGCGCAGATGACGATACACCAGCGGGCAGACGCCGTGCTCGATCGCGACCTTGAACACCAGCTCCCAATCGCAAGCCGCCCCGCCGAGCGCCGCGACGATCCTGCGCGCCTGCTCGTCGGTCATCCGCGGCGTGGTGCAGGCGAACAGCAGCCGCTCCTCGGCGGTGAAGCGCGGATGATGCAGCACGGTGCCGTTGGTGGTGCGTGTCACGATCGCGCCTGCTCCAGCGTTCGCGGCGGCATCGGCGCCGGCCGCAGCATGCGCCGGCCGCGGTGAACGATCTTGCGCATCTGCCTCCCCGCGAAGCGCGCCGGCCGACGGACATAGCACGCCAGCAGCGCCGCCCGTGATTCGACGCCTTCCACCTGCCGCACATACGCCGCCGGCGGCAGCAGCAGCGCCGCGCACAGGCTGAAACGCGAGCGCAGGCCGCTGGCGCCGAGCAGGTGAATCAGCCGTCGCTGCGGCCGGCGACGCAGCATGTCCACCACGACCGTGCGCTGCACCCGGTCGGCGCAGCGCGCTTCGTCGGCGAGCGCCTGCATCACGTCGGTCGGCACCGGCACGTTGAACCGCTGCGCCAGATCGTGGAGCTGCACCGTGGCGGGCAGCGACAAACCGGCGCGAATCAGCATCTCGCCCGCGCGCTGCCAGTCGATCGCCGGATGCCGGGAGGCCAGCAGCGCCGCGTCGACCAGCCACGCGAAAGACGCTCGCCGCGGGTTGAACAGCGCATGGCCGACCACGTGCGCCAGCGCATCGGTCGGATCGAGCACGCGCACCCGCCGGCCCATCACCTCCACCGGCCGCGCCCGCGCGAGGATCTCATCGCGCGGCAGGTCGCAGAGCGCCGAGTCGATCAACCGCCGATGCAGCTCGATCGGAAGGCCGGAAGCGTGATCCATGCGCACGCCACCGTCCGCCAACGGCTGCTCGTTTCGCGTGAAGCCCGCGCGGCTCAATGCCTCGACCGCGCGCGTCAGCGCGTCATTGTCGCTCACCCACACGTCCACATCATGACTGTGCCGAAGCGCCGGACTCGGATAGACCGTCTCCCCCAGCGCAGCGCCTTTCAGGAGCACGAACGGCACGTCCGCATCGCTGAGCGCGACAAGCCCCTCATGCATCGCGCGGCGGAAGCGGCCGGCGCGCAGCTCCTCGCGCACCGCCGCGGTGCGCAGGATCGGCTGCAACGCGCGATCGATGGCGATGCCGTGATGCACGAGGTTGGCATGCAGCAGCGGCAGGTGACGCTTCACGCCCGCCCGGTCGTCCTGAAAGAACGTCTTCGGCTCGGGGGTCAGCGACGCGAACCGCGCCCACGCGCGCCGCGCCTCGTCGCCTGGATACAGCGCCGCCTGCAACAGCGCCGCGGCCGGCGGCGGTGGCAGCAGCAAACCGAGCGTGTCGGCCAGCGGGATGTCGCGTCCATTGGTGGGCAACGGCAATCAACCCTTCTGCTTGGCGCGCATCCGATCCAAGTGGCGCTTGAAGATGTCCGGCGCGTGATCGTACGCCTGGGTCGTCCAGCGCGCCGTTACGCTCGCGGCGTGCACGCGCCGCCGCGAAAGCACGTCGTCCAGCAGCAGTTCCTTCGCCTGCGCGTCCCGCGCCCGCACCAGCCAATCGGTGTCCTCGCCGTGGGCGCCCTCGAACGGGCCGACGCGATCGAACAGCGACCGACGAAACATCCACGTGGAAATGAACAGCGGCAGCGGCTTGTCCCAGTGGCCCTGGCGGTTGCGCGGGTCGTCGGCCCACTGCTGGTCGGTCATCTCCTCGGAGCGGAACGCCTTAGCAGAGGCCATGCAAAGCTCCAGCGCCGGGTCGCGCTCGAAGCAGGCGGCCTGCTTCTCGTTCTTCTCCGGCAGGAACAGGTCGTCGCCATCCAGCAGCGCGATCAGCGGCGCGGTGGCCGCGGTGATGCCGCGGTTGCGCGCCGCGGAGACGCCGGCGTTGGGCTGGTCGATGCGGGTGATGCGATGCTCGTAGGCGCGCAGCACGTCGGCGGTGCCGTCGGTCGAGCCGTCGTTGACCACGATGACCTCGTCGAACGGCCGGGTCTGCGCCAGAACGCTGTCGATCGCGGCGCCCAAGTGCATTTCACCGTTGTGGACGGGGATGACGCAAGCGGTTTGCAGCGCGGCCATCACTTCACTCCCTTCTTGCGTTGATCGAGCGTGCGCTTGGCCAGGGCGAGGATGGCGTCGAGGTGGTTGGCGCGGCCCTGGCGCGTCTTGTTGTTCAGATGCAGTCGACGGTGCATGAGCGTCTCGGGCAGCTCCGCGACGCGCAGGCCTTTGCCCTTCGCCGCCAGGTACCAACTGCTCGCTTCGCTGAAGCCCTGCGTCGCGGCGGCGGCATCGCACAGCAGGCCGAAGCGGTCGAACGCGCGCCGGCGAATCAGCCACGTGCCCATCTGCCCGGGCTTGAAGCCGGGATCGAGCGCCATGCCCGCGCGCTGCTCAGCGGGCACCTCGTCATCCCAGTAGTCCGAGGCATGACACACCGAAACGTCGATGGTGTCGTCGGCGCGCAGATGTGCCAGTTGCCGTTCGATCTTTTCCGGCAGAAACAGATCGTCGGCGTCGAGGAAGGTGAACAGGTCGCAGGTGGCGGCGCGGATGCCCGCGTCGCGCGCCGCGGCGGTGCCACCGTTGGCCTGCTCGATGAGGCGCACGCGCCCGTCGTAGCGACGCGCGACCGCGGCCGTGCCGTCGGTGGAACCGTCGTCCACCACGATCACCTCGGCGGCTGGAAGCGTCTGCGCCAGGACGCTGTCGATCGCCTCGCCGAGGAAGCGCTCGGCGTTCCAGGCGGGAATGATGCAGGACACGGCGGCGGTGCGGGATGTACTGGATACACTCATGAACGGGTCTCCCGCTGCGCGGCAATGCGCTCCTTGAAGACGCCGACGATGCCCTTGAGATGCTCGTCGTAGTGGCGCAGCGTGATGTTGCTGTTGTGCAGGCGCCGGCGCGCCAGGACGGTGTTGAGCGTGCGCCACGGCAGGTCGGCGGCCTGGAAGCGGTCGTGCCAGGCGCTGTCCTCGCCGAACATGCGCCCTTCCTCGAACTCGCCCACCGCGTCGAACGCGGCGCGCCGAATCAGCCAGGTGCTGATGTGGTTGGGATACGGGCGCTCGGGGTGGGTGATGGCCTGGGCGGCGTCGCGGCCGCGCTCGTGGGCCGGCACATCCTCGCTCCAGAAGTTGACGGCGAAGGCGTCGCACATCGCCAGCGCGGGCTCCTCCGCGAACGCGGCGAGCTGGCGCTCCAGCTTTTTCGGATGGACCAGGTCGTCGGCATCGAGAAAGGCAATGTATTCACCGCGCGACAGGCGCACGCCGTGATTGCGCGCGGCGGACTGGCCGGCGTTGTGCTGATGCACGTAGCGCACCGGCGCGTCGTAGCCGCGAACGATCTCCGCCGTGCCGTCGGTCGAGCCGTCGTCGACGACGATGACCTCCAGCGGCGGGACGGTCTGCGCGAGGATCGAATCGATCGCCTCGGCGATGTAGCGCTCGCCGTTGTAGACGGCGATGATGAAGCTGACGGACGCTTCGGTCATGGGCCGATCTCCGAGTTTTGCGCCGGGAACCAACCGTTCGCATCGTTCGTGCCGGCGCGTTTGCGGTCGAGGATGCGCTTGAACATGTTGAAGGTGTCGTCGGCCTGTGCGGAATCCGGTCGCGCGGTGACGTTGTCGCGGTGAAGACGACGGAGGCTCAGTTCCTGGTCCAACGTGTGGCGCGTCACACCGGCATCGCGGCAGCGGACGAACAGGTCGGTGTCTTCACCGTAGCGCATGGTTTCATCGAACCCTCCAACTTTCCGCAGCACGTCGCGCCGAAAGAGCCACGTACTGATGTGCGTGCCGATGCCCTCCTTGTTCGAGCGTTGGGCGAGATGGCCTTTGGCGCGTTCCTCCTCGGGGATCTCCGGCGACCAGAAGTTGCGCGTGACCGCATCGCAAATGCCGATACCGGGATGTGCCTGGAACGCGGCCACCTGTGTCTCGAAGCGTGTGGGCAGCAGCAGATCATCGGCGTCGAGGAACGCGACGAGGTCGCCCGTTGCAAGCCGCAGGCCGTGGTTGCGCGCCGCGGAAACGCCGGCCTGCTCCTGATGAGCGTAAATGAGGCGGTCTCCAAACCCCTGGACAATCTGCGCCGTGCCGTCGGTCGAGCCGTCGTCCACGACGATGATCTCGTCGGGAGGCCGACTCTGGTTCAGCACGCTCTCGATCGCCTCGGCGAGATAGCGCTGGCCGTTGTAGACCGGGATGATCACGCTGACGCGCGGCGGATCGTTGCTGGTCATGGCGCGGTCTCCATCGATGCAGCGGCGGCCGAAACCAGTCGCTGGTAAAGCGACTCGAACGCATCGGCGTACGCCTCGACACCGAAGCGCTGCGCTGTGCGCTGCCGACTCGCGCAGCCAAGCGCTGTAGCGC
>JBMCXL010000091.1:0-9610 GCA_048621015.1 Phycisphaeraceae bacterium | reverse complement strand
GTTTCGCAGCGCCTGCGCAAAAGTGTCGGGAGGTGAGCTCAAGGGAAGGGGGTTGAGAGCGGAGCCGTTACGTTGGGGGTGGGCGGGCGCTAAACTGGGACAGTCGGACGAGTCGAACAGGGGTGGGCAGCCTGCACGGAAAATGATCGGTTCGTTCGAATGAGACACGGAAGGAAGCGGTATGGGCACACGCACCTGCAGCAGGCGAACGCGACTGGATGCGCCGGCGCGCGCCGTGTTCGACTGGCACACCCGGCCGGGCGCGTTCGAGCGGTTGCTGCCACCGTGGGAGCGCGTGCGCGTGGTGCGCCGGCGCGGGGGGATCGCGGACGGCGGGCAGGTGACGGTGCGGGTGCGCATCGCGGGGCTGCCGGTGACGTGGGTGGTCGAGCATCGGGAGTACGTGGAGGGCGAGCAGTTCGCGGACGTGCAGGTGAAAGGGCCGTTCGCTGAGTGGAAGCACACGCACCGGGTGGAGCCGGCGGGCGAGTCAGCGAGCGAGTTGATCGATACGGTGGAATATCGCCTGCCGTTCGGGCCGGTGGGTGATGTGCTGGGGCGGCGCTTCGCGCAGCGCAAGCTGGAGCGCATGTTCGCGTATCGTCATGCGCTGCTCGCGGCGGATCTGGATCAGCATCAGCGCGAAGCGCGGGGGCGGCAGTTGACGGTTGCCGTGACGGGCTCGCACGGTTTCGTCGGCCGGGCGCTGCTGCCGCTGCTGACCACGGGCGGGCACACGGTCAAGCGCATCGTGCGCGGGAAGCCGGCGCATGACATGGAGATCGGATGGTCGCCGGAGACGGGCGAGATCGAGAAAGAGAAGCTCGAAGGTGTGGACGCGGTGGTGCACCTGGCGGGCGAGCCGATTCTCGGGCGGTGGACGGAGGCGAAGAAGCGGCGCATCCGCGCGAGCCGCGTGGAGGGCACGCGGCAGATCGCGGAGGCGATCGCGGGTCTGGCGCGCAAGCCGGCGGTGATGGTGAGCGCGTCGGGGATCAATTACTACGGGGACGGCGGGGATGAGCTGCTGACGGAGGAGGACGGGCCGGGGGATGATTTTCTGTCGCGCGTGGCGGTGGAATGGGAGGGAGCGACGGCCCCGGCGCAGGACGCGCAGGTGCGCGTGGTGATGATGCGCACGGGGGCGGTGTTGAGTCCGGACGGCGGGGCGCTGGGCGCGATGCTGCCGGTGTTTCGCATGGGATTGGGTGGCCCGCTTGGGGACGGGAAGATGTGGTTCAGTTGGATCACGCGGAATGACCTGGTGGGGGCGATCTACCATGCAGTGTGCGATGAGCGGGTGTCGGGGCCGGTGAACGCGGTGGCGCCGGCGCCGGTGACGAACCGGACGTTCACGAAGGTGCTGGGGCGGGTGCTGGGGCGGCCGACGGTGTTCGCGGTGCCGCGATTTGCGTTGCGGGCGATGCTGGGGGAGGCGGCGGACGAGTTGCTGCTCACGAGCGTGCGGGTGCAGCCGCGGGTGCTCGCGGCGACGGGGTATCGATTTCGCGATCCGGAGCTGGAGCCGGCGCTGTCGGGGTTGCTGGGCAAGTGATCCGGAGCTTCGCTGCGCTCAGCACCGGCTTGGGGGGGGCGGTGGGATTGAGGAGATATTGAGATGGCTGATGAATTCTCCGGGTGGCGGGCGGTGGCGCCGCGGGTGTTGACGGTGGCGGTGTGGGTGGTGGTGTGTCTGGGGGCGGGGGCGCTGGGGTCGATTTTCACGGCCCAGGGCGCGGGGGCGTGGTATGGGGGGTTGGTCAAGCCGGGGTGGACGCCGCCGGGCTGGGTGTTCGGGCCGGTGTGGACGGTGCTCTACGTGCTGATGGGGGTGGCGGCGGGTCTGGTGGCGATTTCGCCGGCCGGTCGGCTGCGGCGCGTGGCGATCGGGGTGTTTCTGCTGCAGCTTGGGCTGAACGTGGCGTGGTCGGCGATCTTCTTCGGGGCGCGGGCGCCGGGGTGGGCGGCGCTGGAGCTGGCCGGGTTGTGGATGGCGCTGGTGGCGACAGTAGTGCTGTTCTGGCGCGTGCGGCTGGTGGCGGGGGCGCTGCTGCTGCCGTATCTGGGGTGGGTGACGTTCGCGGGGGCGCTGAACGTGGCGATCTGGCGTCTGAACACGTAGCGGGTCGGCGAGCCGCTAGAATGTCGCCGATGACGCGGATGGCATGGCAAGAGCAGGGCGAGCGTGTGCTGGCGGGGGTGCGTTTCGACGTGTACGCGCTGGAGCTGGCGCGGCGTGGGGGTGGGTCGTCGCGGCGGGAGGTGGTGGTGCCGGCCGATGCGGTGGTGGTGGTGCCGATGCTGGATGACGGGCGGGTGGCGCTGATCCGCAACGAGCGGTTCGCGGTGGGGCGGTCGCTGCTGGAGCTGCCGGCCGGGACGCTGGAGGAAGGCGAGGAGCCGGCGGCGTGCGCCGCGCGCGAGCTGACCGAGGAGACGGGGTACGTGGCGGCGCGGGTGGAAGCCTTGACGAGTTTCTACACCAGCCCCGGCTTCTGCACGGAGCGGATGCACGCATACGTGGCGACGGGGCTGCGGTTCGAGGGCCAGTCGCTGGACGAGACTGAGCGGATCGAGGTGGAGCCGATGGCGCTGGACGCGGCGCTGCGGGCGGTGCGGGAAGGCGAGGTGGAGGATGCGAAGACGATCGCGGCGCTGCTTTTTTATGCGCAGTTTGAACGAGAGAATTAGCCACAGATCAACACAGATGAACACGGATGAGAGGAAGGTCTCGCGAAGCACGCCAAGGGCGCGAAGATCAAGAATTGGTTTACTTCACTTCGCGGCCTTCGCGTGCTTCGCGAGACCTTGAATAGCCATCTGTGTTCATCCGTGTGCATCCGTGGCTACGCTGAATCGAGTTTTTGATGGCCTGGTACGAACGAGACTATAACCAGCAGGGGTTCGGCGGCGGACTGGGCGCGCGCTTGAGCGGCGGATCGGTGGTGATCTGGCTGCTGGGGATCAATTGCGCGGTGTTCGTGCTCGATGCGATCTTCGCCGGCGGCACGCGCACCGGTGGCACGCCGTGGCTGAGGGAGTTCGGCAACTTCAATGTCGAGCAGACGTTTCTCGGGTTTCAGCTCTGGCGGCTGGTGACGTACCAGTTCCTGCACGCAGGGCTGCTGCACATCTTCTTCAACATGCTGGTGCTGTTTTTCTTCGGCCCGCTGATGGAGCAGTGGTGGGGCAGTCGGCGGTTCCTCGTGTTCTACCTGCTCTGCGGCATCAGCGGCGCGGTGGTGATGACGGCGCTCAGCTTCATTCCGGGCCTGCTGGCGGTGTCGCCGCAGACGGAGTTGGTCGGGGCGTCGGGCTCGATCTTCGGCATCCTGATCGGCGCGGCGGTGCTGTATCCGCATCAGCGCGTGATGCTGCTGATTCCGCCGATCCCGATGAGCCTGCGCACGCTGGCGATCGTGATCCTCGGCATCGCGGTGCTGTCATTGCTGGCCGGCACGCAGAACGCCGGCGGTCAGGCGGCGCACCTCGGCGGGGCGCTGCTCGGGTTCGTGCTGGTCAAGCGGCCGCACTGGCTGGACTGGGCCGACCGCGGGTCGCTGCGCGTCTCGCTGGCGGAGATGCGCACGCGCGCGGCCAAGGGACGCTGGCAGAAGTTGCAGCAGAAACGCGCCGACGAGGAAGCCGAGGTCAACCGCATCCTCGACAAGGTCAAGAACCACGGCCTGCAAAGCCTCTCACGCCGCGAAAAGAAAACCCTCAATCGCGCGACGGAACAGAAACGGCGAACCGGATAGATAAGAGTTTCAAGTTCCAGGTTTCAAGTTTCAAGTTCGCGGAGACGGCGGCGAAGCCGCCATACAACTTGAAACTTGAAACCTGGAACTTGAAACCTCCCCCCATGCCCGCTCTCACCTTCGAACTCGAACACGAAGACACCGCCACTGGTGCACGGACCGGGCGCGTGACGACGCCGCATGGGACGTTCCAGACGCCGGCGTTCATGCCCGTGGGCACGCAGGCGGCGGTGAAGGGATTGCTGCCGGCGCAGTTGCGCCAGGTCGGCGCGGAAATCATCCTCGCCAACACCTACCACCTGCTGCTGCGCCCCGGCCCGGAGCTGATCGCGCAGATGGGCGGCCTGCAAGCGTGGATGAGCTGGAATGGGCCGATGCTCACCGACTCCGGCGGCTACCAGGTCTTCAGCCTCGCCGACATCAGCAAGCTCGACGACGACGGCGTCACGTTTCAAAGCCACATCGACGGCGCCACCGTCGCGCTCACGCCCGAGCGCGCGATGGAAGTGCAGAACCAGCTCGGCGCGGACATCATCATGGCGCTGGATGACTGTCCGCCCGGCGCAGGGGCTGGGGTCTGGGGTCTGGGGTCTGGGCCCCGCGCGCGAACCCGAGACCCCAGACCCCAGACCCCAGACCCGACCTACACCGACCGCGTCAAGCTCGCGAACGAGCGCACGCTGCGCTGGCTCGATCGTTGCGTGAAGGCACATGCGCGCACCGGGGAGCAAGCGCTGTTCGGCATCGTGCAGGGCGGGGTGGACCTGGACCAGCGAAGCTGGTGCGTCCAGCGCGTGTTGCAGCACGACCTGCCGGGCTACGCGATCGGCGGCGTGGCGGTGGGGGAGGGGCCGGAGCAGATGCGCCGCGTGGTGGAGCACACCGCGCCGCTGCTGCCGCGCGACAAGCCGCGCTATTTGATGGGCGTGGGCTACGAGCGCGACCTCGTGATGGCGGTGCGCGCCGGCGTGGACATGTTCGATTGCGTGCTGCCCACGCGCAACGGCCGCAGCGCGAACGCCTTCACCCGCACGGGGCAGATTCGGTTGAAGAACGCCAGGTTTCGGGACGATCCCCGGCCGATCGAGGAGGGGTGTGATTGCATTGCGTGCGGAGGAAGGGACCCAGCGACCGAGGGACCCAGCGATCAAGGGGCGGCGCATGCCGGCGAAGCCGGCCGTCCCTCGATCCCTCGGTCGCTTGGTCCCTCGGTCCCTTCCTTCTCCCGCTCCTACCTCCGCCACCTGTTCCTCAGCGGCGAGATGCTCGGGCCTATCCTCGTCAGCGCGCATAACATCCGTCACTTCCAGCGCCTGATGCTGGACATTCGCGGTGCGATCCGCCAAAATGACTGGTCTTCGGTCGCGCGACGCTGGCCCGTGCTGCGCGCCGCGGCGCTCGCCTGAACCAGAAACACCGCAAAAAACGGCAAGGAAAACTTGCCCGCAAGGAGTGACGATGCTCAACTCGATTCCCACGATTCTCGCCCAGGAAGAAGGCGGCGACGGGCCGCTGGTCCTGCCCGGCAACGGCAACGGCGCCGAGCAGGGCCAGGCCGGCGAGGCTCAGCCTTCCAACGGCGCCGACCCCTCGCCCAACCAGAACACCGGCGGCGACACTCCGATGGGCGGGTTCATGTGGCTCGTGCTGCTCGGCGTGATCCTGATCATGTTCATCTTCATGAGCACCAGCCAGCGCCGCGAACGCAAAAAGCACGAAGCCATGCTCGCCGCGCTCAGCAAGGGCGACAAGATCCAGACCGCCGGCGGCATCATCGGCACCATCGTCGACATCCGCGACGACGAAGTGCTGGTCAAGGTCGACGAGAATGCCAACACCCGCCTGCGCTTCGCCCGCAGCGCGATCCGCAGCGTCCTCGAAGCCAAGGCCGGTGAAAAGGAGTAGGGTCTGGGGTCTAGGGGCTGGGGCCTAGGCCCTGCGTTCACCCTGGACTTCCTCCCCGCGCCGCATGGATCGATCTTCAATTCCCAGACCCTAGACCCCAGACCCCAGCCCTCACCCATGACCCTCACTGACCTGCTGATCCTCGCGTACTTCATCGCGCTCGCCGGCCTGATCCTGTTCACGATCGGCCGGGCGCACTACGGCTGGAAGCCGCTGCTCATCCTGCTGGTGCTCTCCGGCGCCGCGCTGATGGTCATCTATCCCGGCCGCTACGGACCGGAGGACCGGCTCAAGCGCGGGCTCGACCTGGCCGGCGGCACCACGCTCGTCTACGAGGTCCGCCTCGCCGAGGACGCCAGCGCCGACGAGGTCATTCCCAACCTCATCTCCGTGCTGCGCGACCGCGTCGATCCGCAGGGTGTGCGCAACCTTTCCTGGCGGCAGATCGCGGGCAACCGCATCGAGATCCAGATGCCCCTGGCCCCGCCGGAGACCCAGGCCCTGCGCCGCCAGTATGCCGAGGCGCGCGAAGCGCTGCTCGATCAGAGCGTGACCGCCGATCGGTTGAACCGCGCCCTGCGCGCCGAGGCCGGGGCGCAGCGCCAGCAGGAGATTGATCAGCTCGCGCCGGAGGGCAGCGAGCTGCGCGCCGAGCTTCAGGAGCTGGTCGAGGCGTATGACGCGTTCATCGCCGCGAGCGAGCCGTACGAGCAGACCCAGCAGGCGCTGCGCGAGGCGGAGCGACAGCTTGAGCAGTTGCCCGACGATGCGCCACAGGAGCAGCGCGACGAATTGCAGGCCGAAGTCGAGCGCCTCGAACAGCAGATCGACGCCGAGGCGCGCGCCTACCTCGAAGCGCGCCGCCAGTACGAGCAGCAGCGCGAGCGGGTCCTGGCGCGCGAGCTTTCCCCGCTCGAGCTGGACCGCGCGCTCGAAGCGTCCACCGAGCCGTACCAGCCCAATCAACCCAGCCCGCGCGACGAAGCGATGCGCCGCCTCATCGACGCGCACCCGCAGCGCGCCGACGCCATCGAGCGCGTCTTCGAGCTGCACGCCGCCTACGAGCAGCGCAAAGGCCCGCTCGACAGCCCCGAAGACCTCATCGCCATGCTTCGGGGCTCGGGCATCCTCGAGTTCCGCATCGCCGCCACGCCCGGAGAAGAGCCGCAGAACGCCCAGGAATATCGCCAGCAGCTCGAGGAGCAGGGCCCCCGCGCCGGGCGCACGCGACCCTGGCGCTGGTTCCCCATCGATGACGTCGATCAGTTTGCCGCCGACCGCGAGGAGAAGGAGCAGCTCGCCGACAACCCCGAAGCCTTCTTCACCAACTACGGCCTCGTCGGCCAGGAGTACGGCGGCGAATACTACGTCCTGCTGGCCAACACCGACGCGCTGGCGCTGACACGCGACGATCCCGACTGGGAGCTGACCAACGCCTACCGCACCACCGACCAGCTCGGCGGCAGCGCCCTGGGCTTCAGCCTCAACGCGCCCGGCGGCCGCATGATGGGACAGCTCACCGGCCCCAACCAGGGCAAGCCGATGGCCATCCTGCTCGACAACCAGGTCATCTCCGCGCCCAACCTCCGCAGCCGCATCACCGACAGCGGCCAGATCACCGGCGGCGCCGGCGGGTTCACCGAGCAGGAGCTCAACTACCTCCTGCGCACCCTCCAGGCCGGCTCCGCCGCCGCCGAACTCGCCGAGCAGCCCAGCATGGTCAAGACCACCGGCCCGTCGCTGGGCGAGGACAACCTCCGCGCCGGCATGGAAGCGGCGGTCCTGTCATTGATCGTCGTCGGCCTGTTCATGCTCGTCTACTACTTCTTTGCCGGCGCCGTCGCCAACTTCGCCCTCGTCGCCAACATGATCCTCATCCTCGGCATCATGGCGATGTTCCAGGCCACGTTCACGTTACCGGGCATCGCCGGCATCGTGCTGACCATCGGCATGGCCGTCGACGCCAACGTGCTCATCTTCGAACGCATCCGCGAAGAGCGCGAGCGCAACGTCGACCTGCCCACCTCCGTGCGCCTCGGCTTCGAGAAAGCCCTGTCCACTATCGTCGACGCCAACGTAACGACACTGATCACCTGCGTTGTCCTCTACTACTTCGCCACCGCCGAGATCAAGGGCTTCGCCGTCACGCTGCTGATCGGCATCCTCGCGACGCTGTTTACCGCGCTGTTCTGCACGCGCACGATCATGGAGCTGTACCTGCGCTGGGGCAGCGCGCGCGAGCTGCACATGCTGCCGACGATCGTGCCCGCGATCCGGCGCGCCCTCTCGCCCAACATCGACTGGATCGGCAAGCGCTACGCCTTCTTCACCATCAGCGCGGTGCTGGTGGTCGGCGGCCTGACGCTGGTCTACAGCCGCGGCCAGACGCTGCTGGACATCGAGTTCCGCTCCGGCACGCAGGTCGGCGTCGAGCTGGCCGAGGACGAGACGCTCTCCATCGCCGAGGCGCGCGATCGGCTCACCGTCCACGCCGAGGTCGCCGACGCCATCGCCGCCGGCGATCTCACCGAACCGGGCCAGCTTCCGCAATCGCTGCGCGACCGCCATCCGGACTATGACCTGGACGAGGTCTTCCGCGACATGCAGCCCATCGTCGCCGAGCACACCCGCGCCAGCGCCGAGCCGATCGACTTCACGCACCTGCGCGGCGATGACGCCACCGTCGTCACCACCGGCACCATGCAGGGCATGCAGGCCACCGGCTTCAGCATCTCCACGCTCATCACCGACAACGACCTGGTCAGCGAAACGGTCCAGGCCGCCTTCGAGGACAAGCTCGAAACCACGCGCCCCATCGCCTTCGCCGGCGAGGATGCGCAGGACGTCGGCCAGGCGCCGGTCTTTCCCATTCGCCACAGCGAGCTCGGCCAGAACATCGACCGCTTCGGCGGCGCGACCGACTACAACGTCAGTGACTACCTCGGCGGCGTCGCCATCGTGCTCGAAAACATGAACCCCGCCCCCACGCTGGAAGAGCTGCGCCAGCGCCTCCGCCGCACCAGCATGCAGCCGGAGTTCGAGGGCCTGGGGTATCGCCGGCACGACGTGTTCGGCCTCGAACGCGCCGCCGACACCACCGGCGACGAGCCGCGCTACGCCACCGCCGTCGTCGTCGCGCGTGACGACGCCACCGACTACGTCGAGCAGCCCGACACGTTCACCGCTTCCGAAGGACTCGCCCAGACGCAATGGGAGCTGGTTTCCACCGCCTTGCAGCGCGGCTCCAGCCTCGCCAGCGTCAGCAACTTCTCCAGCCAGGTCTCCCAGACCATGCAGCAGCAGGCGATCTCCGCGCTCATCCTCGCGCTGCTCGGCGTGGTCGCCTACATCTGGTTCCGATTCGGTTCCATCCACTACGGCCTGGCCGCCATCGTCGCGCTCGTGCATGACGTCATCATCGCGCTCGGCCTGCTCGCCCTCGCCGGCTACGTCTATGACACCTGGTTCGGTGGTCTGCTGCTGCTCGATGCGTTCAAGATCAACCTCGCGATCGTCGCCGCCATGCTCACCATCGTCGGCTACTCGCTCAACGACACGATCGTCGTCTTCGACCGCATCCGCGAGAACCGCGGCCGACTCGCCGTCGCCACCCCCGGCATCATCAACGATTCCATCAACCAGACCATCAGCCGCACCGCCCTGACCAGCGGCACCACCTTGATCGCCGTGGGCATCCTCTACATCTTCGGCGGCTCGGGCATCCACGGCTTCGCCTTCGCCGTGCTCGTGGGCGTGATCATCGGCACCTACAGCTCCATCGCGGTGGGCGCCCCGATCCTCCTCCTCGGCCGCGCCCACCGCCAGGCCGCCGCCCGCGAAGCCGAACGCAAAGCCAAGGAAACCAGCGCCACCCCCGCCACCAGCTGACCCACCCCCCGAAAGCCCACGGTCTCCCGACCGTGGGCGCCCACCCTGTGCGCCCCCTT
>JBMCXL010000090.1:0-9739 GCA_048621015.1 Phycisphaeraceae bacterium | reverse complement strand
CTCTCCCGGGGGGAGAGGGTTTCGCAGCGCCTGCGCAAAAGTGTCGGGAGGTGAGTCCCTCGCAGGGAGGGGTTGGGGGAGGGTCGAGTCTCCTGCGACCGTGCACGCCACATTCGCGTGACGGTGACACAGGATGAACCCGCGCCTCACCCTCCCCCTGCCCCTCCCTTAAGGGAGGGGAGTTGCGCGCTAGGCGGAGCGTATCGCGGTTACCGTCGCCCGTTCCCAGGCTCGGCTGGAGCATGGGCGCAGTGCGCAATTGCTCATTCGGCTTGTATGGCGCATAGTTGATTCGCGTGCATGGACGCCGGGCCGGGGTCCGGTGCTTCGCCCACGTTTCCATGCCGTGCGATGACAGCACGAGGGGCGCCAATGAGCCGGCCGAACATTCTGATCATTCACACGGACGAGCATCGCTGGGACTGTCTCGGCGCGGCCGGCAACCCTGAGATTCACACGCCGCACATCGATGCGCTGGCGCGGGACGGCGTGTGGTTCGCGAACAGTTTCTGCCCGTACCCGGTGTGCACGCCGTCGCGCTACTCGCTGCTGACGGGGTTGTATGCGCATCAGCATCTCGGGCGCGCGAACCACAGCACGATCGCGCCGGGCCTGCCGACGTTTCCCCGGCTGCTGCGCGAGGCGGGCTACCGCACGGCGGCGGTCGGCAAGATGCACATGACCCCGACCTACCTGGACGTCGGCTATGAGCGCCTGACGCTCGCCGAGCAGGCCGGCCCGGGCCGCCTGGACGACGACTATCACCGGCAGTTGCAGGACGCGGGGCTGCTCGATGCGATCGACCTGGTCGATCAGCGCCAGGAGTTTCGCGCACAGGCGCCGCCGGCGTACTGGGAGACGTACGGCGCGATGCGGAACACGCTGCCGGAAGGCTGGGACTCGACGAGCTGGATCGGCGCCCGCGCGCTGGAGGAGCTGCGCGGATGGGGCGCGGCGCCGAACCTGCTGTTCGTCGGATTCATCAAGCCGCATCACCCGTTCGATCCGCCGGCCTCGTGGGCGCAACGCTACGACCCCGAAAAGTTGTCGTTGCCCAAAGGATGGACGGATCAGACGCCGGCGCACGACCTGGCGTATCACCGCGGTTATTTCCCCAACGACGAGCTGACCGAGCCCGCCATGCGGCGCGTGCTGGCGTACTACTATGCGACCATCTCGCAGATCGATCACGAGGTCGGGCGCATGGTCGAGCATCTGAAGGACCGCGGCCTGTATGACTCGACGCTGATCGTGTTCACCTCCGATCACGGCGATTACATGGGCGATCATCACCAGATCCTCAAGAGTGGCCACGCCTACGAATCGCTGCTGCGCGTGCCGTTGATCATCAAGTATCCCGGCAGCGCGGCGGCGGGGCGGACCGATGAGCGACTGGTCTCCACCGTGGATATGGCGCCGACGCTCCTGGCACAGGCGGGCGTGGAAACGCCCCCGCTCATGTCGGGGTTGAACCTCGCCGATGCGGAAGCGGCGCGCGACATGGTGTTCTGCGAGCAGAAGCCGGGCGCGTTCGTCGCGCGGTCGGCGCGGTACAAGCTCATCCTGCTGCGCGATGAGTCGGAGAGCCTGTTCTTCGACCTTGCCCGCGATCCGCAGGAGTTCGAGAACGTGTACCATCAGCCGGCCTATGCCGCCGAGATCGAGCGCCATCGCGCGGCGCTGTTTCGCTGGCACACGTTCGAGACGCAGTCGCCGGCCTGTGTGGATGAACAGGCGCACACCGTCGGCGGCCCCGCGACCATGGAACAGCGCGACCGGCAGCGACAAACGATGCTGCATTACTTCTGGAACACCGTGGAGTGGCGGCGGCTGTCCGATCATGGCGCGGACCACGCGCTCGACACCGAAACGCCGCGCGGGTGAGCGCCGCCGTTCACTCGAAGATGAGCACCAGGGAAAACCATGAGCAACCGCGAAGTCAAGCATCCGGAAAAGACGGTCGACACCGGCGCCTATTCGGTCGGGGTGGTGCGCGACGGCTGGCTGTTCATCAGCGGCCAGGGGCCGTTGGATCTGACCACGGGCGCGGTGGTCGGCGAGACGATCGAGCAGCAGACGCAACGCACGCTCGAACACATCGAGAAGATTCTGCGCGCCGCCGGCGCCAGCCGGGCGGACGTGGTGCGCTGCACCTGCTACCTGAGCACGATGGACGACTTCGCAGCGTTCAACCGCACGTACCAGGCGTTCTTCGACGTGCCGGTGCGCCCCGCGCGCACGACGGTCGCCGCTGGCCTGGCGGCCGGCCTGAAAGTCGAGATCGACGCGGTGGCCAAGCTGCCGGCCGATCAACCATGACTTGAAGGTCCGCCGGGTGCCGCTTGAACGTGTGGCGGCTGGGCTGGGTGTCATGCCCACCGCTCGGGGTGGGCATGAGCCTGCCGCTGAGCCCCATCGCATGCCCACGCCGAGCCGTGGGCAGGGCACCCTCGGGGAAGGTCGTGGTAGAGAGTGAAGAGTAGAGAGTAGAGAGTGGGAATGATGCACTCCCTCTACTCTCTACTCTCCACTCACACACGCTCCATCGTTCCCCGCACGGGTGCTGCCATTTCAAGCTGCGCCCGTAGCGCGCCCTCCTGCTCCGAATATACCACCATGAGCGGTTACCGGACCTGCGCCACCTCCGCGCCGGCAGGATCTAAGGAGAAATGCTGAATTCATTGATGATCGCCCGCATGCGTCAAGTCCCCGGGGAGGGACGTCGATGATTCGTTGCGACGGGGGTCTGACAGATTGGGAGTACCCGCATGCATCGCCACAGCCCGGGTGGAGCACAAGCACTGGTTCTGCTCGCGCCGGAGTTCGATCGGGATTATCCCGAGTTCACCGTGCTCGACCCGGGACCGGACTGGCAACCCGCGCCCGCCCTGGGCGCGGTGCATGTGCGCGTGGGGCCGGGCAGTCGCTGGCCGTGCGGCGCGGACGTGGTGCATTTTCTGCGTTCGGTGCTGGACGAGCCGCGCGTGGGGCGGCTGCGCGCGGCGTGGGTGCCGGCCGAGGCGCCGATGCAGACCCAGCTCCAGACGCTCATCCATGCGCCGCCGCTGCTCGAGCTGATCGGCAGCGAGGAGAGTCCCCTGCTGTCGATCCTGCGCCAGCATCGGCTGGAGACGTGGTTTCAGCCGATCTTTCATGCCGGCGACCTGATGCTCTGGGGCTATGAGTGCCTGATGCGCGGCCGCACGGAGGACGGGCGCATCATTCCGCCGGCCGAGCTGCTGGAATCGGCGCGGCGCGAGCAGCTCGTCGACATGCTCGATTGCGTGGCGCGCGAAACGCATCTTCACAACGCCGGCCGCGCCATGCTCTCGCCCGACACGCGCCTGCTGATCAACTTCATGCCCAGCGCCACGCAGTCCGCCGATCACTGCCTCAAGTCCACCGTGCGCATCGCGACCGACCACGGCATCGATCCGTATCGCATCATCTTCGAAGTCGTCGAAAGCGAACGCGTCATGGACCGCGCGCACCTGGCCAACGTGCTCGGCCACTACCGCGAGCACGGCTTCGGCGTGGCGCTGGACGACGTCGGCAACGGCCACGCGGGGTTGATTATGCTGGCCGACCTCGACCCGGACCTGATCAAGATCGACCGCTACCTCGTGCAGCGCGCGCTCGCCTCGTCGCGCCATCGGCACATCTGCGCGTCCCTGGTCGAGTTCGGTCACGCCCAGGACAAGCTCGTGCTCGCCGAAGGTGTCGAGAAGGTCGAGGAAAAGATCGTGATGGACCGCCTCGGCGTCGATCTGTACCAGGGCTACCTCTTCGCACGCCCCGCGCCCGAGCCCGCAACCGCGCCGCGGGAGCGCACGTCATACGCGCGCACCGGCTGACGCATGACGCACCCGAACCCTCTCCCACCGGGAGAGGGTGCCGAGCAGGTTGCGCCACATTCGTGTGAAACGGCAAACGAGGTGGGTGAGGGGATCACCGTTGACCGGGCGCCTCTCTCGCGATGCAGGCGCCCGGTCGCCGCGGATCCCCTCACCCCAACCCTCTCCCAGAGGGAGAGGGAGCACATGCTGGCTGCGCCGGCGACCAACTCACCCCGCGTCATATTCATCCATCGGCGGGCAACTGCAAACCAGGTTGCGATCGCCGAACGGATTGTCGATCCGCCCGACCGGCGCCCAGTACTTGCGCTCGCGCAGCCAGCGCACCGGGTACGCCGCCTGCTTGCGTGAATACCGGTGCGGCCAGTCGTCGTTGCTGACGTGCTCGGCGGTGTGCGGCGCGCGCTTGAGCGGGTTGTCCTCCGGGTCCAGCTCGCCGCGCTCCACCGCGGCGATCTCCTCGCGAATCGCGATCATCGCATCGCAGAACCGGTCCAGCTCCTGCTTCGACTCGCTCTCGGTCGGCTCGATCATCAGCGTGCCGGGCACGGGCCAGCTCATCGTCGGCGCGTGGAAGCCGAAGTCGATCATGCGCTTGGCGATGTCCTCGACCGTGACGCCGGTGCTCTTCTCGAACGGCCGGCAGTCGAGGATGAACTCGTGCGCCACGCGATCGTTGGCGCCGGTGTAGAGCACCGGGTAATGCTCGCCGAGGCGCTTCGCGAGATAGTTGGCGTTCAACATCGCGATGCGCGTCGCGCGCGTCAGGCCCGGCTCGCCCATCATCGCGATGTACATCCACGAGATCGGCAGGATGCTCGGGCTGCCGCAGCCGGCCGCGGCGATCGCGCCTTCGCCATCCAGCGGATCGCCCGGCAGATAGTCGGCCAGGTGCGCCGCGACCGCGATCGGGCCCATGCCCGGCCCGCCGCCGCCGTGGGGAATGCAGAAGGTCTTGTGCAGGTTCAGATGCACCACGTCGGCGCCGTAGTCGCCGGGGCGCGTCAGGCCGACCTGCGCGTTCATGTTCGCGCCGTCGAGATACACCTGTCCGCCGTGGTCGTGCACGACCTGGCACACTTCGCGGATCGTCGTCTCGAACACGCCGTGCGTGGACGGATACGTGACCATGATCGCGGCGAGCTGGTCGCTGTGCTCGCTCGCCTTGGCTTTGAGGTCGCCCATGTCGATGTTGCCGCGCGCATCGCACTGCACGGGCACGACGCGCAGGCCGGCGACGACCGCGCTGGCCGGGTTGGTGCCGTGCGCGCTGGTGGGGATCAGGCAGACGTTGCGCTGATCGTTGCCGCGCGCTTCGTGGTAGCGCCGGATCGCGAGCAAACCAGCGTATTCACCCTGCGAGCCGGCGTTGGGTTGCAGGGACACCGCGGAAAAACCGGTGATCTCCGCGAGCCACTGCTTGAGCGTCTCGAACAGCTCGGCATAACCCTGCGCCTGGTCGGCAGGCGCATAGGGATGCAGGCCCGCAAACTCCGGCCAGGTGATCGGCAGCATCTCCGCCGCGGCGTTCAGCTTCATCGTGCACGAGCCCAGCGGGATCATGCTCTGCGCCAGCGAGACATCCTTCTGATGCAGCCGCGTGAGATAACGCATCATCTCCGTCTCGCTGCGATAGCGATGGAACACCTCGTGCGTCAGGTAGGCGCTCGTGCGCACCAGCGGCGAATCGTCGATCACCGACTGCGCCGCTTCGTCGATAGGAAGCGACGCGGCTTGCCGCGCCTCGGCGCCCGAAAACACCTCAAGCACCGCTTCCAGATCCTCAACCGTCGTCGTCTCGTCCAGGCTGATGCCGACGGTCTGCGCATCCACGCGGCGCAGGTTGATGTTGCGCTGCGCCGCCGCGTCGACGATCGCCAGCGCATCACCGCCCGCCGGCCGAACCGTGATGGTGTCGAAGAACCGCTCGGCCGGCACGTCATGCCCCCCCTTGCGCAGCGCCGCGGCCAGCGCCGCCGTCAACCCGTGCACGCGCTGCGCGATGCGCTTCAAGCCCTCCGGCCCGTGCCACACCGCGTACATGCCCGCCATGATCGCCAGCAGCACCTGCGCCGTGCAGATGTTGCTCGTCGCCTTGTCGCGCTTGATGTGCTGCTCGCGCGTCTGGATCGCCAGGCGATACGCCGGATTGCCGTGCGCATCCTTGGAAACACCCACGAGGCGCCCCGGCATCTTGCGCACGTGCTTGTCGTGCGTCGCCATGAACGCCGCGTGCGGTCCGCCGTAACCCATCGGCACGCCGAAGCGCTGCGTGTTGCCCACGGCAATGTCCGCGCCAAACTCCCCCGGCGGGCGCAGCAACGTCAGCGCCAGGAGGTCCGTCGCCACCACCACCAGCGCGCCCGCATCATGCGCCCGCTGCGCCAGCGCTTCGTAATCTTCAATGCGCCCATCGGTCGCCGGATACTGCACCAGCACGCCGCACACATCCTCAAAGCCGAGGGATGGCCATCCCTCGGCATCGCGCGCATCAAACGTGCGCAACTCGATCCCCATCGACCAGGCGCGCGTGCGCATCACGTTCAACGTCTGCGGATGCGCATCGTCGGCGACGAGAAACGCCCCCTTCTTCTGCCGCGCGATCGAATAGCACATCGCCATCGCCTCGGCCGCGGCCGTCGGCTCATCCAGCAGTGACGCGTTGGCCACGTCCAGACCGGTCAGGTCGCTGACCGTCGTCTGGAAGTTCAGCAGCGCCTCGAGCCGACCCTGCGCGATCTCCGCCTGGTAGGGCGTGTAGGGCGTGTACCACAGCGGGTTCTCGAGGATGTTGCGGCGCAGCACCGGCGGCGTGTGCGTGTCGTAGTAGCCCATCCCGATCATCGAGCGGGCGATGCGGTTGCGCTCGGCCATCGTCTGGAGCCGGGCCAGCGCCGCGTGCTCGGACTGGGGCGGATCGAGGTTCAGCGGCCGCTCGACGCGGATGTCATCGGGCACCGTCTGGTCCGTCAGGGCCTCGAGCGAATCCGCTCCGATCGCCGCGAGCATCGCCTGCACCTCGGCCTCACGGGGGCCGTTGTGGCGGCTCGCGAAGGGCGCAGCGGCCGGCAACCGAGCCGGGCTGTCTTCATAAGAATTGCTCATGTCAGACTTTGCGCTTCCAGTGGAGGCGGCGGGCGATTGGGGCGTGGAGGATGCGGGCATGTATTCAACCTTTCATCCGGGTGAACGGATGTTTAAGCGTCCCCATAGTCTACGGCCAAGACCGCCACCGGGCAATCACCTCCTCGCCAGGCCCCCTGCCTCGCCGCCGCCCGCTTTCACCGTCCCTCCGGCACGGGCGGGTCGAAGCGCGGCCGCACCGGTGATGCACCGAGGCATCGATGAAGGTTCGTCCGCCGCACGAGATGAGGTCAGCCGCCCGCCGGTGGCTGCATGTGAATCGGTGAAAGGTTAAACTTTCCCCCAAGTATCGGTCGATTGTGATTGCAAACCTGCGGTCCTGCTTGTTTGCCCGATTGATCTCCGGCCACGATTCCCCACCGTCGCGTCAGCAGGAAGGTCGGCAACAAGGAGGGGTTGAGAATCATGACGATGACTGCGTGGGACGCCACAACGCCGGGGGCGGTGGAAGCGCTGGAGGCGCCTCGACGGCCCGTTGCGGAGACCGTGCCGGCCGAACGTCCCGCCACCGCACGCGACGCCGCGGCCCAGGCGTCACCACGCCGAGCCCGCTCGATCAGCCGGCGGACCATGCGCGCGCTGGAACTCGCCTGCGCGCTCGGCCTCGGCGTGGTGACGCTGCCGCTGGTGGCGCTGATCGCCTTGGCCATCCGCCTGGAATCGCGCGGCCCGATCTTCTTTGTCCAGCAGCGCCCGGGCCTGCACGGCCGACCGTTCTTCATCATCAAGTTTCGCACGATGTACGCCGACCAGTGCGCCGCCGCGCGGCGCTTCGAAAAATGCCGCCGCGACCCGCGCGTCACGTGCATCGGCCGACTGCTGCGCCGCACCAGCCTCGACGAGCTGCCGCAACTGTGGAACGTCATCCGCGGCGACCTCACCCTCGTCGGCCCGCGCCCCTACCTCTACGAGCAGACCGAGGCGATCGGTCGGCGCCTCAGCACGATCCAGCGCGTCCGCCCCGGCCTCACCGGCCTCTGGCAGGTCAGCGGCCGCAGCGACCTCACCCTGCGCCGACGCATCGCCTGCGACCTCTACTACGTGCAGAACCGCTCCCTCGCGCTCAACCTCGCCATCCTCGCGCGCACCATCACCGCCGTCCTCTCCGCACGCGGCGCGTACTGATCAGTAGACAGAAGAGCAGCACAACAGAATACGAAGCGACGCGACTTGTCGCGTTTCTCCGCCACGGTGAAACACCGACCAGGCGCAGAAAGCGTCTCGCGAAATGCGCGAAGAACACGAAGAAAATCACCAACAGTTTTTCTTCCTTCGCGCTCTTCGCGAACTTCGCGAGAACCCAATTCTTCTATCTGCTCCCATCCGCCGCTTCACGACGTCGCCGCAGCAATCGGCCAATCCACCATCGGCAGCGCACGCTGCGCCTCGATCGCAAGCAGGCGGTTGTACTTCGCCAGCCGCTCTGACTGCATGATCGAGCCGTTCTTGAACTGATCGCCCTGCCAGCCGACGACCAGGTCCGCCGCCCAGTCGTCTTCCGTCTCGCCGCTGCGCACGCTGATCGTGACCTGCCAGCCCGCCTCGCGCGCCAGGCGATACGCCTCGGCCGCCTCGGTGAGCGTGCCGACCTGGTTGACCTTCAAGAGCAGCGCATCGCACGCTCCACTCTCAATCGCGCGCCGGATGCGCTGCGGGTTCGTGCACAACAGATCGTCGCCCAGCACCAGCGCTCCCGGCGCGAGCGCCTCGCGCAGCGCCGGCCAGTGCGCCCAGTCGTCCTCGTACAACGCGTCCTCGATGCTGACAATCGGAAAGCGGCGCGCCCACTTCGCGACGCGCTCGATCATGCCCACGCTGTCCACGCGCTCGTCGGCGAGGATGTACAGACCGTCCTCGTAAAAATGACTCGACGCCACGTCCAGCGCCAGCGCCACGTCGCGCCCCGGCGCATAGCCCGCCGACTCGATCGCGTCGACCGCCGTCTGCATCATCGCTTCGGTCGTTTCAAATGGTGGCGCGAGGCCGCCTTCGTCAGCGGTGAGCAGCCGCATGCCGTAGCGCTGAAGCATCAGTTCCGCGGCCGCGTGATAAACGTCGTGCGCCGCGACCAGCGACGCATCGATGCTCGTCGCCGCGGTCGGCACGATCAGGACGTCCTGGATCGCGACCTGCTGACCCGCGTGCTTGCCGCCGCTGAAAAGATTGATCGTGAGGCGCGGGAAGGTGCGCACGTCGCTGCCGAGGATGCTCGCGAACTGCTCGTAGAGCGGCACGCCGCGCTGCTGCGCGGTGGCGCGCGCGAAGGCGATCGATACGGCAAGGATCGCGTTGGCGCCGAGGCGCGACTTGTTCTCCGTGCCGTCCAGCTCGATCAACGCGCGGTCGAGCGCCGCCTGGTCGTCGAACGCCCGACCCACCAGCGCATCACGAATCTCACCGTTGATGTTCCCCGCCGCCTTTCGGCAGCCCTTGCCGCGATAGCGCTTCGGATCGCCGTCGCGCAGCTCCAGCGCCTCGGCCGCGCCGGTCGAGGCGCCAGAGGGTACCGATGCGCTGGCGGTGGACCCGTCGGCGAGCGTGCACGTCGCCTTCACCGTCGGCCGGCCGCGGCTGTCGAGAATTTCCAGTCCGTGAAGCTGCTTGATCGTGGGCATGCGTGCGGGCTCCGAAATATCCGAATCATAACGCCGCGCGACCTTCTCAACCCCCCTCCCTTGAGCTCACTTCCCGACACTTTTGCGCAGGCGCTGTGAAACCCTCTCCCCCCGGGAGAGGGTGCC
>JBMCXL010000089.1:0-9772 GCA_048621015.1 Phycisphaeraceae bacterium | reverse complement strand
GGCGCGAGGTGGATCGAACCAGCGAGCGTGCCGCCGGCTTCACGCAACGGTTCGGCAACGGGCGCGAGGCGCTGCGGCTCCACGTCGGCCCACTGCATGTCCAGCTCGGCGCGGCGCAGGGCATGCAGGTCCACGCGTCCCTCGCCGGCGAGCGTGCCGTCCAGCACGTCGCCTTCCAGGGTGGCCAGGGTCAGCGTCGTGTCGCGCAGGCGCCAGTCGGTTTCGATGGTTGCCAGTTCGCGCGTGGCCTGGTCGTTCTCGAACGTCGCGGCCGCGCGCAGTTGCGCCTCGGCATCGCCGCTGAGCGCGACGGGGTCGAACGCGCCTCGGATCGCGCCACTGAGGCGCAGTTGGTAGGGAAATTCGCCGGGCAGGGCGGGCCATTGCTCGATCGTCTGGTCGAAGCGGAGGCGCGTCGGCTCGCGCAGGTCGAGCGACAGCTCGCCGGTGAGGCGGCCGTCGGCGCGCTGCGCCTCGATCTGGTGGATGCGCAGCACGTTGGCGGCCAGGTGCAGTTGGCCGGTGACGCGGTCGGCGCGCACCTGCTGGCGTGCGACATCGCGCAACTCGAACGAGCCGGTGATGGGCGTGCGTGCGTTGCGGCGCGCCGGGGCGGTGACGAGGCGCAGATCGGCGCGGCCTTCCAGGTCGACGCGCCGCCCCAGCAGGCGATCGACCAGCGCCAGGTCGATGTTCTCGCCTTCGACCGTCAGGCGCGGATCACCGCCGTAGGGATAGGTCGTGTGCACCTGCCATAGCCCGTCGAGCCATTCGACCGCTTCAGCGCTGGCGCGCAGCTGCTGCGCATCGGCGGTGGCATGGACGCGCAGGGTCAGGTCGCCGACGCTCTCGTGGTAGACGCGCAGCGCCTCGGTGATGAGCGCGCCGTTGATGTTCAGCGCGACGGGGTTGAGCGTGCCCTGGACCTGCACGCCGCCGGCGAGATTTTCCGCGTCGATCCAGGGCCGATCCAGTTCGCCGCCATAGTCGCCGAGCTGGATCGGCGCTTCTTCGAGGCGCACCTCGAGGCGCAGCGGCGCGTCGGCGCGCGGGTGGTATCGGCCCTCGGCGGTGGCCACGACGTCGCCGCCGCTGAAGCGCGCCTCGTGCAGTTGCACGTTCGCGCCGTCGCCGGCCGCGTCGAGGCGCAAACCGCTCAACTCGGCGAACGGCTGGGGCAGGATCGGCAGGGGCAACTGCTCGGCGTCGAGCAGCGCGGACCAGGTGCGCGTCTGCCAGTCGAAGGTGCCTTCGCCGGCGAGGCGGCGCTGCGGCGGGGCATCGAGCAGGCGCAGCTCGTCGAGGCGTACGGTCGGCGCGGCGACGGCGAAGTGGCCGGCGAGGTCGGGAAAGGCGAAGGTGCGTTCGCCGCGCGTGAGGCGCAGCTGGCGCAGCGTGGCGGTGGCGTCGAGCTGTTGCCAGCGTCGGCCGGTGGCGGTGACGCCGACGCGGCCGCGCCACTGGCCGAGGGGGGAATCGACGGTGGTGCGCACGTTCAGCTCGGCGCGGCGGCGTACGGGGCCGGCCTCGGTGAGCGTGAGGTCCAGCTCGCCGTGATGCGTGAGCGCGTCGGGGAGGTTGAGCTGTTGCCAGGTGGCGTGCGCTTCGCCGGTGCGCGCGGCGGGGTCGAACGTGCCGGTGAGGTAGGCGTCGCCGCCGAAGGCGAGCAGGTGCAGGGCGCGCGCGGTGAGGGTGCTTTCGTGCCAGGTGAGGCGGCCGGCGTCGAGGGTGAGATGCTCGGCGGGGCCGTGCGCGGGTTCGACGCGCAGTTGCCGGGGGCGCAGGACGAGCGCGCCGTTGTCGGGGCGGCGCTGCACCAGCGCGCGGCCGGCGACGTGGGCGAGGTCGGGCAGGTCGAGCGCGGTGAGCGTGAGCTCGCCATTGACGCCGCCGCCGTCTTCGAGTTGGCCATGCCATTGGCCGGCGGCGCGGTAGGGTTTGTCATCGAGGCCGAGCGCGGCGAAGAGGGTAGCGGGCGGATGCAGGTCGAAGCGCAGCTCGTGCGGGTGGGGCGAGGCGCGGCTGAGCCGGGCTTCGATGGTGCCGGCGGTGCTGGCGTCGAGGCGCACGTTGTAGTCCACGGCTGCGCCGGTCTGACCGGTGAGGTGCACGTCGGTCAGCTCATACGGTGGGCGGTCGTGGGCGACGATGCGCAGCGTGGCGTCGCGCACGGTGAGGGCCGGCAGCGCGATGGGGCCGACGCGCTCCGGGTCGGGCGGTGGTTGAGCGCCGCGGATCGCCTCGACGACGCGCTGGAGGTTCCATTGGCCGGGTTCGTCTTCGCGCAGATGAATGGTGGGCTCATCGAGCGTGAGCGCGTCGATGCGCAGCGGCCGCCCGAACAGGAGGCCGGGGAGACTGGTGTGGTTCGCCTCGATGCGCGGGGCTTCGAGGACGTGTCGGCTGGACAGTGGCGGCGTGACGCGCAGGTCGTGAAGCGTGGCGTTGCCGAACCAACTGACGTTGATGGCGTCGAGGCGCACGCTCAGGCCGGTCTGCTGCTGGAGCTGATCGACGACGATGCGGCGCGGCAGGTCGGTCCAGAGGACAGCCTGCACGATGACGATCAGCAGCACCGCGAGCGCGAGCAGGGCGAGGAGGATGCGCACGGACCAGCGTCGCATATGGGTAAGGGTAGCAGGGCGCGGGGATCCGGACCTTCGCTTCGCTCAGGACCGGCTTAAAGCGGGGGAGCTTGCGCGGGGCGGAGGTGGTCGATGAGGCGGTCGAGGGGGACGGTGGTTTGCTCGCCGGTGGCCAGGTTCTTGAGCTGGGCGTTGCCGGCGGCGGCGTCGTCGTCGAGGATGAGGGCGTGGCGGGCGCGGGCGTTGCCGGCTTCCTTGAGGAGCTTGCCGAGGTTGCGGGTGGTTTTGTAGCTGAAGCGCGCGTGCAGGCCGGCGCGGCGGAGCGCGGCGATCTGGCCGGGCAGATGCGCGGCGCCGGTGTCGGTCAGGGCGACGGCGAACACGTCCGGCTGGGGGCGCACGTCCTCGGGGATGAGGCCCTTGTCGGCGAGGACGTGGGTGAGCACGACATCGCCCATGCCGAAGCCCACGGCGGGGGTGGGCGGTCCGCCGAAGAGCTCGATGAGCTTGTCGTATCGACCGCCGCCGGCCATGGCGCGTTCGACGCCGGTGGCTTCGTGGATCTCGAAGACGGTGCCGGTGTAGTAGGCGAGGCCGCGCACGATGCCGAGGTCGTATTCGCACCAGGCATCGAGTTGGAAGGCGCGGAGTTGTTCGTCGAGTGCTTCGAGGTCGGCGAGGTTGGTGTTGGCTTCGGCGCCGAGGTGCTCGCGCATCTGGCCGAGATCGCCGCAGCGGTATTTGAGGCGGCAGGTCTGGTCGAAGCGCTGGACGGTGTGCTCATCGAGGCCGAGGTTGGCGGCCTGCTTCTGAAACTCTTCGCTGTCGAGCTTGTCGCGGCGATCGAGCAGCTCGAAGGCGTCTTCCATCTTTTCGTCGGTGACGCCCATCTTCTGGAGGATGTGGCGGACCGTTTCACGGTGGCTGATCTTGACGCGCACCTGCTCGGGGCTCAGGCCCAGCTCGCGCAGCAGATCGACGGCGACGCCGATGCATTCAGCGTCGGCGGTCGGCGCATCGGAGCCGAGCATGTCGATGTTCCACTGCCAGAACTCGCGCAGTCTTCCGCGCTGCGGGCGCTCGGCGCGGCAGAGGTTGGGCGTGCAGAACCACTTGACCGGCTTCGGCAGGGAGTGCGCCTGCGCGGCGACCATGCGCGCCAGCGTCGGCGTGAACTCGGGGCGGATCGCCAATTCGCGGCCGCCGCGGTCTTCAAAGTGCATCAACTCGCTGACGATGCCTTCGCCGGACTTGACCTTGTAGAGGTCCAGCGTTTCGAAGATGGGTCCGTCGACCTGCTCAAATCCGTGGCGGACGGAGACGCGCCGCCAGGCATCGAGCAGGTGGTGGTGCCAGGCCATGTCCGCGGGATAGAAATCGCGCGTGCCCTTGGGGGCCTGGAGGCGGCTTTGGGGTCTGGGGTCGAGGGTCTCGGGTCTGGGGTCCATGTTCAAGCTCTGCGGGGAGGTCTGGCGCTATCAGGATCTGTGCTCCGCACGCGGGCCCAGACCCTGGACCCCAGACCCTAGCCCCTCCATCACTTCTCCGCCACGATGTACGCGATCCAGCAGGGGTCGGACTCGCCGCGCGTGACTTTGCGCCAGACGCCGTTGCCGTCGCCGTCCTCGTCGGTGCCTTCCCAGTAGACGTGGCTCTTGGCGAAACCCGCTTCGGCGAGCAGCTCGCGCACCTCGGGGAGCGTCCAGAGTCGCCAGTTGTAGGTGAAGGCCGGCTCGAGCTTGCTGCCGTCGCTGAAGCGGTAGTGGATGTGCCAGGTGCCTTCGTGGGAGATCGGGTCGAGGCTGGCCTGCTCCCAGACGTAGGTGAATCGGCCGTAGTCGGTGACGTCCTCGCGCTCGTCCTCCCAGCACTCGGCGCCGCCCATCATGTCCAGCACCATGATGCCGTCGGGCTTGAGGTTCTGGCGGGCTTTCTTGAAGTATTCGCCCAGCGCGTCGCGCGTCTTGAAGCCGAAGAAGGAAAAGTTCTGCGCGGCGAGCACGTCGGCCTTGGGGCCCTGCACCTTGCGCACGTCGTCCTCGATGAGCGTGACGCGCTGCTGCGCCGCTTCGGGAATCTTGGCGAGGTTGTGCTGCCTGCCCCATTCGAGCGGCTCGGGGTCGTTGTCGACGCCGATGGCGATGCGGTCGCGCTTCTTGGCCCATTCGCAGCAGATCTGGAACGTGCCGCAGAAGTCTTCGCGCAGCACCTTCGGCTTGCCGCCGCGCACGTGGCGGTAGGCGCGGTCGAAGAATTCGACCTCCGGCTCGGCCTCCTGCACGGTCTGCTGATACAGCGCGTACTTGTCGGCGGTGGCGGCCATGGTGGCGCGGCCGTCACTCCCGGAGCGCTTCTTTGAACGGGACTGCGAACCGCTCTTGCGGCGTCGGCGTGTGGTGGTTTGGGTTGCCATGGGACGCACTCTATCGCAATCAGGCTGACAGACAAGCGGGGGCGGCGCGTCAATGGTGATCGTGGTTGCTGTGATCGCCGTGCTCATCGTCATCACCGCCGTCGTCATCACCACCACCGAGGTCGAGCTCGGTGTCGGCCGGCAGCTTCTCGATGGCGGTCACCGTCCAGCTGTTCTCGTCCCAGCGCCAGACGAAGGTGAAGCGCACCTTGTCGCCCACGGCCAGTCCGTCCAGCGAAACGTCGTCCGCGGGGGGAAAGGGCATGGTCATCGAGTCCATGCCGACGACTTCGCCGTCCTGGTCCTTGAAATCAGGCACCGGCTCGTGCTCGATCTGGAGGTCGCCGGTGGCGTCAGTCGGCAACTGGCGGATGACGCCGCGCGTCTCGTAGACGTCGCCGGCGGGCTGGTCGGTGGTGTCTCCGCCGCAGCCGACGGTCAACGTGGCGAGCAGCGCGAGGGTGAGGGCGGTCACGGTCTGTTTCACTGCATGCATGGTTCGATTCCAGCGGTGGTTCGTTCTGATCCCGTCGTGCAGGCCGACATTGTACCCGCCCGCCCGATCCGTCTCCCAGCGGGAGGGGGAGCACGCGCCGGCCGCGCCAGTACCACCAGCATCAACAGCGCCTGTTTGACACGCCCCCCGCCTCGGGTATTTTCGCCTTTCTATGCGAATCCTGCTTACCACCACCAGCTACCAGGACACGCCCGGCAAGCACCACGAGCTGCTCGAAAGCTCGGGCTACGAGATCGTCCGCGCCCGCGGCCCGCTGCCCGAGGAAGAAATGCTCAAGCTGCTCGAGACCGAGGGCGAAGGCGGCAAGGGCTTCGACGCCTTCCTCCACGGCGACGACGCCATCACGCGAAAGGTCATCGAAAAAGCCCTGCCGCGCCTCAAGTGCCTCAGCAAGTACGGCATCGGCCTCGACTCGGTCGATGTCACCGCCGCCACCGACCTCGGCGTGCCCGTGCTGTTCACGCCCGGGGTCAACCACACCACCGTCGCCGAGCACACCTTCGGCCTCATGCTCATGATCGCCAAGCGCCTCTATGAAGAGGTCAACCACGTCAAGCAGGGCAACTGGAAACGCATCACCGGCAACGAACTCGCCCACAAGACCCTCGGCATCATCGGCCTGGGACGCATCGGCAAGGAGGTCGCCAAGCGCGCCCGCGCCTTCGAGATGGACGTGATCGCCTACGACATCTTCTGGGATGACGAATTCGCCAAGGCCCACGACGTGACGCGCTGCGAATCGGCCGACGACGTCGCCCGGCGCGCCGATGTGCTGACCCTGCACATGAACCTCTCCGAGGAAAACCGCCACTTCATCAACAAGCAGCGCATCGCCACCATGCGCGACGGCGCGATCGTGATCAACTGCGCCCGCGGCGCGCTGGTGAACGAAGACGATGTCGCCGAGGCGTGCCGCAGCGGCAAGCTCGCGGGCTACGGCGGCGACGTGCTCGAGCACGAGCCGATGCAATCGCCGCACCCGTTCCAGGACATCGACAACATCCTCATCACCCCGCACATCGGCTCGCGCACCTACGAGAGCGTCCAGCGCCAGGCGGTGATGGCCACGCAAAACATGCTCCGCCTGCTCAACGGCGACGCGCCGCTGGCGCAGGCGAACGAAGTGTGAGATTCGGTGATCTGGCGAGTGCCGCTTGCGGCTTAGCATCAACGCGGAACACGGCGAAGCGCCAAACCCGAAACCAGAAACAGGAAACCAGAAACGAGAAACCATCCCATGGCCAACCAGAACGCTCCCGCCGCAGACATCGGACTCATCGGCCTGGCCGTCATGGGCCAGAACCTGGCGCTGAACATGGCCGACCACGGCTTCACCGTCAGCGTCTACAACCGCACCACCGTCAAGCTCACCGACTTCCTCCACCACGCCAGCGAGAATGAGCCTTCCTACGATCGGCTCATCGGCTGCGAGACGCTGGAGAACCTGGTCCAGACGATCAAGCGCCCGCGCCGCATCGTCATCATGGTCCAGGCCGGCAAGGGCACCGACGCCGTTATCGATCAGCTCACGCCCATGCTCGACGAGGGCGACATCCTCATCGACGGCGGCAACGCCCAGTGGACCGACACCATCCGCCGCGAAAAAGCGCTGCGCGAGAAGGGCATCCACTTCGTCGGCTCCGGCGTGTCCGGCGGCGAGGTCGGCGCACGCTTCGGCCCCTCGCTCATGCCCGGCGGCTCGGCCGTCGCCTGGTCGCACATCAAGCCGATCTGGAACGCCATCGCCGCCAAGGTTGACCCCGCCACCGGCGAACCCCTCGAAGACTACGCCCCCGGCAAGCCCGTCACCACCGGCGAGCCCTGCACCGCCCACATCGGCTCCGACGGCGCCGGCCACTACGTCAAGATGGTCCACAACGGCATCGAGTACATCGACATGCAGCTCATCTGCGAAGCCTACATGCTCATGAAAGAGCTGCTGGGCATGCGCGCCGACCAGATGAGCGAGGTCTTCGGCGAGTGGAACCAGGGCGACCTGCGCAGCTACCTCATCGAGATCACCGCCGACATTCTTCAGCAGCCCGACCCGGCCGGCAAGGAAGCGTTTCTCGTCGACGCCGTGCTCGACACCGCCGGCCAGAAGGGCACGGGCAAGTGGACCGCCATCAACGCGCTGGACATGGGCGTGCCCGCCAACTCGATCGCCGAGGCGGTGTTCGCGCGCATCATCTCCGCGCTCAAAGACGAGCGCGTTTCCGCGTCGAAGAAGCTCAACGGCCCCAAGGCAACGTTCAAAGGCGATCGTTACGAAACGATCGCCGCCATCCGCGATGCGCTCTACTGCTCCAAGATCTGCGCCTACGCGCAAGGTTTCCAGTTGATGGCCGAGGCGCAGAACGAATACAACTGGAACCTCGACTTCGACTCGATCGCCAAGATCTGGCGCGGCGGGTGCATCATCCGCGCCAAGTTCCTCCAGAAGATCGCCGACGCGTATCAGCACAACCCCGCGCTGACCAACCTCATGCTCGACGGCTACTTCAGCGACGCGCTGCATGAAGGCCAGGCCAACTGGCGCCGCATCGTCGGCCTCGCCGCCGAGCACGGCATCCCCGCGCCCGCGTTCATGAGCGCGCTGGCCTACTTCGACGGCTACCGCCACGAGCGGTTGCCCGCCAACCTGCTCCAGGCGCAGCGCGACTACTTCGGCGCCCACACCTTCGAGCGCCTCGACGAGCCACGCGGCAAGTTCTTCCACGTCGACTGGCCCGAACCGCAGCGCCCCCAGCTCGAAGCTTAGCACGCGGCACTTGCGCGCGTTCAGAAATGATACGTGTTGCGATCAATTCGCAGGCGATGAAACCGCCTTGTTGTTTAGCGGGCGATCGCAGATCGCCAATGGTCGCGCCTGCGAAATAATCGCAATCCGTATGAAAGACCACCGGGACACCAAGGATACCGCGAGCAGGCAAGCATGGGATAGCCACGAAAAAGCACAAGAGACACAAAAGATATCGCATGCGCAGCGCTCTTATCTGCGCTTCTTGTGCCTCTTCGCGGCTATCTTTTGATGTCCTGGTATCCCGGAGGTGCTTTCCGTCACCGCCGATGCGGACAAAGCGCGCAGCGATCCTCCGCCTCCGCCTCCGCCGCCTCATGGTCCATTTCGACCACGCGCGGCATCCCCGGCGGCAGCAGTTCCTTCCCCGCCTGCGAGCCGCTGGTCACCGTGGGCAGGGAAACGAATGATCCCGCCAGCAGCAGTCCCAGATAGACCGTCACACTGTAGCGCACCCAACTCGGCATGGCGTCACTCCCACCTGTACCGATTCGGCCGTGAAGATGGCAAATACCTGCGGCGTCCGCCCCGGGGCAGCCACGCCAACCGCGCGCCGCCGTCCGTGGGGCCGCCTTGTTCAAGCCTGCAATTTACAGCCCCGCGCGGCAACCGTTTCAGCCCGGTTTTTTCCCGAGCCCCTATAATGCCGCCCCCATGGTCGAGTTGAGCCGAACTGTCCGTTTCTGCCTCGACGACCGCGGCCCCGCCGAGGCCGGCCTCGCCACCGCGCGCCACAACACCTTCGCCGCCTGGCCCGCCATGCGCGGCCTCGGCCGGTACTACGCCCTCACCGTCACCTGCCGCGGCGAGGTCGACCCCGTCACCGGCTACTTCCTCAACATCAAGTTCATCGACGAGGCTGTCCGCGAGCACGTCCTGCCCCACCTCGCCGCGCTCATCGCCGAGGGCCACGCCGGCGACATCGCGATGGGCACGCTCATGCAGCGCCTGGTCGCCCTGCTCCAGCCGCCGCTGAACGATTCGGTGACGGAACTGGTCTTCCACCTGACCCCGCATTACGCGCTGGAGATTCGGAGTGACGCCATGAATCACGTGATCGTCCGCCAGCAGTACGCCTTCTCCGCCGCGCACCGTTTGCACGTGCCCGAGCTGAGCGACGCCGAGAACCGGCGCATCTTCGGCAAGTGCAACAACCCCGCCGGCCACGGCCACAACTACCGCCTCGAAATCGCCGTGCGCTCACCCGTCGCCGACACCGGCCAGGCGCTGGACGTCGCCGACCTGGACGCCCTGGTCGACCGCGCCGTCATTCAGAAGCTCGACCACAAGCACCTCAACCGCGACGTCCCGCAGTTTGAAGGCCGCAACCCCTCCGTCGAGCACATCGCGCAGGTCATCTGGCACATGCTCGCCGACGAGCTGCGCGCAATGGGCGAACAGCTCGAAGAGGTGCGCGTCTGGGAAACCGACAAAACCGTCTGCACCTACCGCGGCGA
>JBMCXL010000088.1:0-9793 GCA_048621015.1 Phycisphaeraceae bacterium | reverse complement strand
CGCTCAGGCGCATGACGTGGTCGTGCATGCCGTGCCGCTGGGCGGGGCGGACCTTCAGCGCGACCTCGTGCTCGCCGCCCGGCCGCAGCAGAGCTACCTGTTCGCGGGCGAGCCGGGCAGCATCCAGGTCGAGCTGCTGCAAAGCAATCTGGGCGATGCGGCGACCACGCTGCACTTGCGCAGCGGGGAGACGCGCGAGCGGCGCGAGGTGCGCTTCGACGGCCGGCCGCGCGTTGAACTGGAACTGCCCATCCAGCGGGACGAGCCGGGGCTTTACGAGTACGAGCTTGCCGCCGAGCCGGTTGAAGGTGAGCTGGAGACGAACAACAACCGTCAACGGTTGTTCGTGGAAGTGACCGAGCAGCGGCTGCGCGTGCTGCTGGTCGAGGGTCAGCCGTACTGGGACACGAAGTTTCTCGCGCAGTCGCTGCGCCGCGATGAGCGTGTGGCGCTCACGCAGGTTTCGCAGGTGACCGCCGATCGGCAGCAGCGCATCGTCACGCGCGGCAAGGAGGACGAGGCGCGGGTGCCGCGCACGATGGAGGACCTGGCGCGGTACGACGTGGTGATCCTCGGCCGGGCGATCGAGCACGTGCTGGACGAGCGCGCCGCGGCGCTGCTGCCGCGCTACGTGGGCGAGCATGGCGGCCGGCTGGTGCTGGCGCGTGGTCGGCCTTATGACATGAACACGTCGCGCGGCCGGGCGATCGGGCGGGCGCTGGCCGCGGTGGAGCCGGTCGTGTGGGGGCGGGACGTGCAGATGGATCAGAAGCTCACGCTCGCGCCGGGCGGGCGGGGGCATCCGTCGATGACGCTGGCCAGTGAGCCGGGCGCGGTGCGCGCGATGATCGAGGCGCTGCCGGGGTTGGTGCGGCTGGCGGGGGTGAGCCGGGAGAAGACCGCCGCGCGCGTGCTGGCGCGGACGCAGTTGCCCGGCGGCGGGCAGTCGCGCGAAGGGCGGCCGGCGATTGTCGCGATGCCTTATCAGCGCGGCATGGTGCTGGCCGTGCTGGGCGAAGGGTTGTGGAAGTGGAGTCTGCATGGGCGGCGCAACGACGCGTTCGCCGGCGCGTTCGATCGGTTCTGGACCAACAGCGTGCGCTGGTTGAGCATGGGCAGCCGGTTTCAGCCGGGCAGCTCGATGGCGCTGCGGTTGTCGCGGCGCACGCTGCACCTGGGGGAGGAGTTGGACGTGGAGCTGGCCAGCCGCGTGCCGCGCGAGGCACCGGGGCGGCTGGTTGCGAGCGGGCCCGGTGATGAGGTGCGCGAGCTGGCGCTGAGCGAGATCGATCCCGGGACGCGCTGGCAGGCGTCGCTGCGGCCGGAGGCGGGCGGCGTGCACACCGTTCGCTTTGAGCCGGCGGGCGATGAGGTGGAACCGATCGAGCAGAAGTTCAGCGTGATCGACATTGATCGCGAGCGGTTGCACTCCGCGGCGAACCCGGCGGCGCTGCGGCAGTTCGCCGAGCAGAGCGGCGGCGCGCTGCTTGATCCTTACGCGCCCGATGCGCTGCCGGCAAAATTGCAGCGCCATCGCGCGGCGCTGGAAGTGCCGAGTCGGCCGGAGTACATCTGGGATCGTGGCTGGGTGCTGGCGGCGTTGTTGATGTGGGCCGGCGGCGAGTGGCTGCTTCGCAGGAAAGGGGGGTTGCTCTGATGCATGTGGATCCGTTGAGCACGCTGCTGCATCGCGCCGGTCGGCTGCGCCTCTGGAGCGAGCTGATCCGCGCGGCGCTGTGGGCCGCGACGGCGTTGATCGCGCTGGGGCTGGTGATCGTCGGCATCGACGCGGCGTCGGGGCTGCCACCGCTGGGGTTGATCGTGCTTGATGTGCTGTTCATCGGCGGCGTCGCGGGTGGTGCGGCGTGGCTGGGGCGTGTGGCATGGCGGCAGCGGCCGCGGCCGGCGCCGATGGCGCGCCTGCTGGAGCAGCGCGCGCGCGTCACGGAGAGTCGATTGATCAATGCGTGGCAACTCGCCAGCGGGCATGCGGCGGCCGTCAGCATGCCGCTGCGCGAGGAGGCGATCGCGCTGGGGCAGGAAGCGGCGCGCTCGGTCGCCGCGAGCAGCGTGGTGGATCGGGAAGGTGTGCAGCGTGCGGTGCAGATTTGCCTGGCGGCGGTGCTGGTGCTGGCGGGCGCGTGGGTGTTGATGCCGGGCGTGTTCGGTGCGGTGGTGCCACGATTGTTGCAGCCGACGGCGCTTCATCCGCCGTTCACGCTGGTCGATTTCGCGGTGCGCATCGAGCCGGAGCGCGTGCTGTTCGGTGATGAGGCGACGGTGGTCGCGCGGCTGGCGGGTCCGACGCGGCCGGGGCGCGCCGATGTGGTGTTCGTGGATGAGGCGCGCCAGCCCGTGCAGCGCCTGGCGATGCAGCGCCGCTCGGCCGAGGTGTGGGGCGAGGCGGCGGCCGGCAGCGACGAGCGCGGCCGGTATTTCACGCTTCGGCTCGATCGCGCCGAGCAGTCGCGGACGTTCTACATCGACACGCCCGAGGGGCGCAGCACATTCTACGAGCTCACCGTGCATCCCGTGCCGCGCTTCGAGCGCGTGCACGTGCGCTATGACTATCCGGCATACACGGGTTGGCCGTCGCGTGTCGAGCCGCTCGACGGCGGGTTGCGCGCGCTGGTGGGTACGCAGGTGACGCTGACGGTTGCGAGCAGCCTGCCGCTCGGCGGCGGCCGGTTGATGTTGCGCCCTGAGGAAGCGGAGGACGGCGATGGGGCCGGACCGAGCCGCGCGTTCGATCTGGCGCCGCATTCCGACGAGCCGCGCCGCGCGGACGTTCAGTTCGCGCTCGACCGTGATGGGCAGTTCGAGCTTTCGCTGCTTGGTGTTGATGGCACGCCGGGGGCGCGCACGCTGCGCGGGCGCGTGGAGGCGGTGCCGGATGAGAAACCGCGCATCCGCATCACCGAGCCGCAGCCGCGCACCATCGCGCCCGAGGGTTGGACCGTGGATGTGCGCCTGGCGATGTCCGATGACATCGGCCTCGACCGTGCCGAGCTGTATCGCGGGGTCAACGGGCAGGGGCCGGATGCCACGGATCTGCCTTTCGAGTCGCGCGACGAGCAGGGGCGGCGCGCCAAGGCGCGCGCGTCGTTCGACCTTGCGCAGCTCGGCGCCGCGGCCGGGGATCACATCACCTATTACGCGATCGTCTACGACAATCATCCCGGCGGCGGGCAGCGCGCCGAGACCGCCATGCATACGATCGAGGTCGTTTCGATGGAGCAGTACAAGCAGTTTCAGCGCACGCGCTATCGTATTGACGACCTGGCCGAGGAGTGGGCCGCGTTTGAGGGCCGGCTGAATGAGCTGGAAGCGCGGCGCGCGGCGCTGCTCGATGAGCTGGAAGCGCTGGAGGATGAGCTGGCCCGGGGCGAGCCGATGAGCGACGCGCAGCGCCAGCGGATGTCGGCGCTCATGGATCAGCTTGACGCCTACCGCGAGGAGGGGCTGAACCTGTTTCTGGAGATGCGCGACCGGGCGGAGCGGGCGACGCTCTACGATTTCGAGAACGCGTACAAGGATCGACTGCGGCGGATCGGGGCCGAGCTTCAGACCCAGGCCCATCACGCGGCCGGGATGCGCCAGGCGCTGCGGCGGATGATGGAGCAGACGGCAACCGGTGCATCGGCATCCGCCGCCTTGCGCCAGAACTTCGTCGACGCGGCCCGCGCATTCGAGGAGCACCAGCGCCCGTTCACCTCCGACGACCGCGAGCAGCGTGCGTTGACGAGCGCCGACATCGAAGCGCTGCGACGGGCCGATGCGCTGATGGCCGAGGGCGAGCGCATTCGGCGCGTGGCCATCGAGCAGGAGGAGCTGGCCGATCGCCTGGCAGCCTATCGAGACCAGCAGCGCCTGAGCGGGGCCGATCAGCTTCGCGCCGCCGAGCTGGCCGAGCGCCAGGCGCAACTGCGCGAGGAGCTTGAAGAAGCGGTGACGGCATTGCGCGAGGCGGCGGAGGCGGCGCAGGATACATTGCCGCGCATGAGCAGCAGCGCCATGGCGATCGCGGAGAAGGCGGAGTCACTGCGCATCGCGGAGGACCAGGCCACCGCGTCGCAGTTCGCAGCGACAGGGAACGGACGCGACGCATACGAGGCGGCGCGCAGCGCGGCGGACAAGCTCGACTCCCTCTTGAGTGATTGCGAGGCAATGGGCGGACAGGCGAGCGAGGATCTGGACGGCCGCCTTCAACTGCCGCGGCCGCAGCTTCGCCAGTCACTGTCGCAGATGGCCGCGGCGCGTGCCGCGGCGGGATTGAACACGGGCGGTCAGGGCGCATCGGGCTACGGCATGAGCGGATCGATGGCGCGCATGAGCATCGTCGGCCCGGGGCCGCAGGGGCGCGGCGGCGCCAGCGAAAGCGATCGCATGGGCGGCGCCGATGAAGGGACAGGTCACGGCAGGGGGCGCGGCGCCGACCCCCGCCGCGCCGGCACCGAACGACTTCAGCCCGAACAGACTGAACGGCATCGCGGCGCGTGGGCGATGCCGGGCGTTCCGCAAACCTATCGCGCAGCGGCCGAGGCGTATTTCAAGCGCCTGGCCGACGAGAGTGAGTGAATGAGCTGACGAACCTTTCAACCCGCCACAGGAGGCAAGGAGATGAGCATGTCGATAACCAGACATCACAACGGGCGCAGCGCTCAATGCCGCACATGGCCGATCATGTGGCTCGCCGCTGCGGCGCTGCTTGTGGCCGGCAGCGCCCGCGCCGATGAGGATGCCGAGCCGGGACTGGTGCGCTCGGCGAACCTGATCTATGGCCAGAGCAAGAGCTCGGTGTGCTTCTCGGATGAGTTTCTCGCGCAGGTTCAGAAGGAGACGCACATCCGCACGCACCACCGATTCTTTCCGGTCAAGCTCAGCGAGACGGAGGAGCTTTTCGAGCACCCGTTCGCCGTGATGACCGGGGAGGGCGGCTTCGAGCTGACCGACCTGCAGCGGCAGAACATGGTCGACTACCTGCATGCCGGCGGGTTCGTCATCGCCTCGGCGGGTTGCAGCTCCCAACCCTGGAACCGCAGCTTCAAGCGGGAGATCGAACGCATGTTCCCCGACCGCGCGTTGGAGACGCTTGGCGCGGATCATCCGATCTTTCACACGGTCTACGACATCCGCGAATCAAAATACAAGTCGAGCGCGCCGCAGTTGCCCGAACTGCGCGGGTTGAGCATCGACGGCCGCACCGTGCTGGTCTGGTCGCCGGACGGCCTGAATGACACCGCCAATGCCGGGTCCGGTTGCTGCTGTTGTGGCGGCAACGAGATCAAGCAGGCGCGGGCGTTGAACGTCAACATCCTCGTTTATGCCTTGACGCATTGAGCGAGGTCATTCGCTTTTCCCGTTGGCTAAGAGACTATTTCCCAAGCCAAGCTGCAGGGTGAGTCCACGAACCCTGCGGGTCGTTGGGCGCCGAATACCCGCGGGGTTCGCGGACTCACCCCGCGGCTTGAACGTCGAATCGGTCGCTGTGAAACAGTCTCTATGCGGATCGACTTCCGATGCGCGTGACCGCCGGCTCTCGGGCATTGACATCCACGGCAGCGGCATTTTATGATATAAAAACAAGATAACTATATAACAGATCATCGGCGCCAATTTACCGGGACGACGCGGCCTGTCGCCGGCGTTTCGGCGTCGAGCGGCCGCCTTCATTTCATCCTCCCGTTGCAACCCCAGGAACGCGTGATTCATGCAGGTTCTGACGAGGTCGATAAGCCGAAGCGTGCGCTGGCTGCCGATGCTCCTGGTTCTGCTGCTCGGTGTTGCGCCGGCCGGCGCGCAGCCACCGGCGGCCACCACAAGCGAATACGAACTAGCCGAAGCGGGCCAGGTCTCCGCGTCCATCTATGACGACGACGGTCGGCTCGTGCGCGAGCTGTTGCGCGGCCAGTGGCAGCAGGCCGGCCGACACGAACTGGCGTGGGACGGGCTCGACCGCGATGGCAACCCCATGCCCGCGGGCGAGTACGAGTGGCGCATGCTGCGCACGCCGGGCTTCATGGCGGAGTTCGTCACCCAGCTTGTTACGCGCGTCGATTCGGAGCCGTACCATCTCTCGGCGGGAACACACACCGGGCTGACCTCGGTCGCCGTGGATCGCACCGGCCTGTACGCCGCCGCGGTGGTGACCGAAACCGCGCCGGTGCTCTTGAAGCAGTCGATGGACGGTTCGCAGCGCCACTGGACGCGCGGTCGGCGCGGTGTGACGCGCGGGCGCTACCAGGGCGGCATCTCGCTGGCCAGCGATCGCGCGGGCCGACTGTTCATGCTCCAGCAGAACGGCTACCTCCAGGTGATCGACGCGGAAACCGGTGAGCGCCTCGATTCATGGGACGTGCTGCCCAGGCAGAAGAACCGTGAAGAGGAAGGGCTGTTCATCTATCGCCACGGTCACGGCGGCTCCGGCATTGCGGAGCTGGACATGGATGCGCGCGGCGGGACGATCGTCATCAGCGAGCAGGAGTACGATCGCGTGGTCTGGCTGGACCCGGCGACGGGCGAGCAGCGCGCGGCGGTTGAGGTGGCTTCGCCGTGGGGCGTGGCGGTGGGGCCGGACGAGCGGGTGTATGTCATCAGTGAGCAGCGCGTGCTGCGCGTGACGCCGGATGAGGCGCCGGTTCCCGTCATTACCAGCGGATTGGAAGCGCCGCGCCGGCTGGCGGTGGACGAAGCGGGCGAGCACCTGCTCGTGGCGGAGCGCGCGCCGTCGCATCAGATCAAGCGTTTTTCGATGGAGGGCGATCTGCTCTCGGCGCACGGTCGGCGGGGCGGTCGGCGCGACGGACCTTACGAGCCGGGCGATTTTCTCAACGTTACCGACATTGCCGCGGACGGCGCGGGCGGGTTCGTGATCGCCGAAGGCAACGTGGCGCCGCGGCGCGTGTCGCGTTTCAGCGCGGCGGGTGAGCTGGTGCATGAATGGTACGGTGGCGGCGAATACTACTCGTGGGGCGAGCCGGACCCGCGCCAGCCGAGCAGGGTCTGGTGCAATCCCGGCAGTTGGTTGATGCTGGTGGAGGTTGACTACGACACGGGTCAGTGGCGCGTGCTGGAGAACCATCACGTCGCGCAACTGGCCGGCGGGATGGTGCGCAACATGACGCATCAAGGCCGATGGCGCGTGCTGTATCGGGACGCCCAGCGCTACCTCGTGGCGGAAGGCGGCGGTGGACCGCAGGTGCTGGCGCACCGGGAGGGCAAACTGATCCCCGTGACCGTGGTCGGCAACGGCAGGGAACTCGACGCGGCGCTGGAGCTGGCGGACGTGTCCGAGGAGGAAGCAAGCGGGTATCAGAGCTTTCGCTGGCTGGATGAGAACGGTGACGGTGAGCCGCAGCCGAAGGAGTTCACGTTCAGCGGCAATCGAAGCGTCCCCGCGCAGGACGGCAGCGGCACGTGGGTGGACCGCGCGTTCGCCTACCACGGCGGCGCACAGGCCGAGGACGACGACGGCACCCGTTACGGCACCGTGCTCCGCACCGAGCCGACATGGACCGCCCACGGTCCGCGCTATCCGATCGGCGACGAGTCCGGGCTGAATGAAGTCATCGCGCGCACGCCGCTGGCGCACGTGGGCGGTGTCAACCGCGAGCATGTCAGCATCGGCGGCCGCGGCCGGGGCACGTATCGCGACAGCGACGGCAACATCTACCTCGCCTACAACGCCCGGCCCGAAGCGCACGGCAGCGGCTGGCCGACGTTCTGGGGCGGGCAGACGCGCTTTGTGAAGTTCGATGCCGACGGCCGCGAGCAATGGTCCGTCGGACGCCACGCCATCCACGGCGGCCTGGGACCGGCGCCCGGTTCGACGCCGCCCGGCTACCTGCACGTGCCCATCGGCGGCATCGGCGAAGCGCACGACACCGTCATCCTCTCGGACCGCGTCGAAACGCCCGCGATGGCGTGGACAAAGGACGGCCTCTACGCGGGCAGCTTCTTCGACCGGCGCATCGACGATGGCCTGCCCGACACGGTTTACAGTTGGTGGCGCGATCCCCAGGGCAACGACGCCATCATCACCAGCGATCACGGCTCGCCGGGCGCGGTCATCCACACCGATGAGGGCGATGTCCTCTGGTTCGCCCAGGGCCGCAACAGTGTCTGCGTTTACAAGGTGCACGGCTGGACCGGCTGGCAGCGCGAAAGCGGCATGGTTCGCCTCGATCAAGTCGCCCCGCATGCCCGGGCTGAAGGAGAGGGTTTGCGCGCCGCGTATCACGCGGGCGCGCAACTGGCGGAAAGCCCGCAAGCCACGCGCATCGATGAACAGGTCTGGCACGGCATCCCGCGCGGCAAGGAAGGCAACCACAACGTCTACGACATTCCCCATCGCGGCGTTCTGCCCTACGACTGGTCGAAAGGCATCGAGCCGCTGGGCATGGATGATCCCGCCTCGGGTTTCGCCGTGCGCTGGAGCGGACAGATCGAGGCGCCCCTGTCCGAGACGTTCATCTTCTCCACCTACGCGCGCGGGCGCGTGCGCGTCTGGTTGGACGGCGAGCAGATCGTCTTCGGTTGGAACCAGGGGCGCATCGCATGGGAGTCCGAGCCGATCGCGCTGCAGGCGGGCGAGCGCTACGACGTACAGGTCGACTTCGCCAGCACCCATCCGCATCCCGCGGCCAGCCTGAACTGGGAATCGCCCAGCATCGACCGCCGGCGCATCGCGCAGCGTTATCTCTACCCGGTCGAGATCGACCTCGCCGCGCAGCCGGAGGCGCGACCCGCCGGCTCGCGCATCGAGGCGCGCACGTTCGATGAGACCAACATCGAAACCGACGACGTGCGCAACTACACGCGCGGCCTGCGCCAGCGCGGCATCGGCAAGACGGGCGCCTACCTCGGCTTCCACCGGATCGACTTCGGCGGCGACATGAAACGGCACGTCAAGGCGTTGGTAAGCGGCAGACCCGCCGGCGACGGCGATTACGAGGTGACACTCGAGTTCCGCGTCGAGGCGCCGGACGGACCGGTCATCGCCGAGATGGTGCTGAACCGAGACGGACGTTCGATGACGGAGCACACCGCCCGCCTGCAGCGGCCGCTGCGCGGCGAGCACGACGTCTACGTGGTCAACGCCACGCGCAAGAAGTGGCATTTTGTCCGTCTCTCCGCGTTCTGGTTTGAGTGAGGTGGTGAGGCCGCGCCACCGCCGATTTTCCGAGAGCAATCACCGGAGGAAAAAGCTCATGCGCATGTTGAAGTGCCTGTTGGCGCATCGTTCGGCGACATACCTGCTCTGGTGCCTGGGCGCCATCGTGTTGATTGCCGCGCCGGCGCTTGCCGATCGCGGCCGGGGCCGGCACGCCCAGCTTTACGTGGTGCCCGCGCCCGGCGAGGTGACCGTCGACGGCGAGCTTGACGACTGGGACCTGTCCGGTCAGATCGAGATGTTCGTGGAGGAAGCGACGCGCTCGACGCAGAACGCCAAGCTCGCGGCGATGTACGACGAGGAGGCGTTCTACATCGCCGGCGAAGTGCACGACCCGAATCCGCTGATGAACCGGCACGATCCACAGGTCAACGCCAATCGCGCCTGGGATGCCGACTCCGTTCAGCTTCGCATGGTGATCGACCCGGAAGCGGCGTATCCGGAGCAGGAGTCGGCCTTCAAGTATCGCGGTGCGGACGCGCCCGAGGACACGCGCGACGACATCGTTCACCTGCTGATGTGGCATTACACCGATGACGGCAGCGCGAATCTTCAGATGAAAATCGGCATGAGCTACCGCGATCCACACGAGCAGTGGCAGCCTGACGGACTCGTGCCGCG
>JBMCXL010000087.1:0-9800 GCA_048621015.1 Phycisphaeraceae bacterium | reverse complement strand
ATCCCGCGCCGAGTGGCGGGGGCGAGCGTTTCCTGCGGCAGGTGTGGGTGAACAATGCGGGACATCGTGAGCGTCTCTCGGGTCGAAACGGCGCTTTCAACGCCTCGCCCTTGAGGAGGAAGGATTGAAAACGCGATCAGAACTGGAAGTAGATGAACTCGATCGACTCGCGCACGCCGAAGATGCTGATCCACACCAGCAGCCAGGCATAGAGCAGCACACGGGGGACGAAAGGCAGCTTGGTGGGAATCAGCAGGTCGCCGCTGCGCTGCTGGGCGATCTGGATGAGCACCAGCGGCGTGATGAAGAACAGCAGGTCGTACATCTGCGCGCGCGTAGGTTCACCGAACTCGAAGCTCGCGTGCGTGATGATGTACCACGCCTGGTCGAGCGACTCGGCGCGGAACAGCACCCATCCGATGAGCGTGAGCACGAACATGATCGCCATGCGCACGCCGACGACGGTCGTGCCGGTGAAGCCCACCGCGCGGGGCGCGGGCCGGTCGCCGTCGATCATGCGGTAGATGATCAGGATCAATCCGTGAAACGCGCCCCACGCGACGAACGTCCACGCCGCGCCGTGCCAGAGGCCGCCCAGCAGCATGGTGGTCATGAGGTTGCACAGCGTGCTCGCGCGGCCGTGCCGGTTCCCGCCCAGCGGAATGTACAGGTAGTCGCGCAGCCACGTGGACAGCGAGATGTGCCATCGCTGCCAGAAGTCGCTGGGGCTGGTGGCGAAGTAGGGCAGGCGGAAGTTGACCATCAGGTCGATGCCCAGCAGCTTCGCGGCGCCGCGTGCGATATCGGAGTAGGCGGAGAAGTCGCAGTAGATCTGAAATGCGAACGCGACCGTACCGAGTACGAGGCTGAAGCCGCTCTGCTCGGTGTGGGTGGCGTAGACTTCGTTGACGATCATCGCGACGTTGTCGGCGATGACCAGCTTCTTGAAATAGCCCCAGAGGATCAGAAACAGGCCGGCGTTCACTTCCTCGGCGTGCACGCGGCGCGGCTTGCTGAGCTGCGGCAGCAGGTGCGAGGCGCGCTCGATCGGACCAGCCACGAGTTGCGGAAAGAACGAGACGTACAGCCCGAAGTCCAGTAGATCGCGCACCGGCTCGATCTTGCCCCGGTACAGGTCGATCGTATAGCTCATCGTCTGGAACGTGTAGAACGAGATGCCCACCGGCAACACCACGTTCAACGTCACGGGGTCGGCCGTCAGCCCCACCGCATTCAGCGCCGTCACCGCGCTTTCCGCGAAGAAGTTGAAGTACTTGAAGAACCCGAGGATGGAAAGATTGACCGTGCATGACAACGCGACCAGCAGCTTACGGCGGCGCGCATCATCAGTGCGCACCATCCATCGGCCAACCTGGTAGTCGACCACCGTCGAGATCAGCAGCAGCGAGCAGAAGCGCCAGTCCCACCAGCCGTAGAACACGTAGCTGGCCACCAGCAGCAGTGCGTTCTGCGCGCGATACCGCCGGTGCAGCAGCCAGTACCCGCCGTAGACCAGCAGGAAGAACGCGACAAAGACGAAGCTGGTGAATGACACGTGGCGCTACGCTCCCGGAATGAACCGTGGCCGCGACAGCGGAGACGGAGGGATGCGCGAATGCAACACCGCTGGTCCGCCTTCGTGACGTCCGCTTTCCTGGGGGAGTTGTGAACGGCTTCTCTGCCCGCGCGCGGCGCACCGATCACCCGCGTGACCCATCGATGATGTCGGTCGGCTCGATCGGCTGGCCGCGCATCCACGCCGGCACGTCCAACCCGAGCAAGCGCCATGCCGTCGGGGGCAGGTCCAGCATGTGCGCCCCGTCAATGACGCCGCCGGGCACGAACCCCCCGCCGCGCGCGATCACGAAGGCGTCCGGCTTGTGATTGCCGCTGCGCCCGTTCGGCACCTTGTTCGGCGCCGGCCAATCGATGCGCCCGAAGCGATCCGACACCACCGCCCGATGCTGCGCGCACGGCACGTCCGACCACTGCACCACCAGGTCCGGCAGGCAATCACGACGCCCCTCGTCCGGCACCAGCTCATCCGTGCGATGCACGGCTTGCGCCACCGGCTCGCTCGTGTCGAGGTCGCGAAAACTCAACAATCCCTCGCGCAGCTTCTCGCACAGCGCGTCGTACTCGGCGCCCGGCTCGACGATCCCGTCGCGCTCGCGCCCCTTGAGATTGATCCGCACGTAACCGTGCACGTCCGCCGTTACGCTCACCGCCGGCGTGTTCGACCAGTCTATGCCGCCCAGCCGCCAGTACGCAGCGAGCGCGTCCTGCAGGCGGTAAGGCAGGCGCGATTTGACCTGATAGCGCACGCTGTTGGGAAGCAGTTGACGAACGCGGTGGGTCAATCCCTTTTTCTTCTGCGCCGCGTCACTGCCGTCGCGCTCATGGATCACGCGGTCGAGCATGTCCGGCAGGATATCGGTGCGGCCGTAGTTCGGTCCCATGCCGTGCAGCGCGAAGGCGAACACGACCAGTTCCTGCCCCGCTTTGCCGGCCACGCGCTCCGCGGTGTCCACCCACTGCCCCACCGACACGTCCGCCGCGCGATACACCTGCCGCAGCGCCGCCTGCATCTGTGCATCGGTCTCTTCTCCGTCGCCGTCACTGATCCCGGCGCTGTCCCACAGCAAGTGCCCCCCACGGTGCGGGCCGCCGAGCACGAGCAGCGCAAAGTCCCACGGCCGCTCACTCAGCAGCGCCTCCCCCAGTTCCGTCAAACGCTTCGTCGTGCTCAACAACTGATCGCGCACGCGCAACCGATCGGCCAACGGCTCGGGCTGGTACTTCTCGTCCTCCATCGCGTCGCCGCGCCGGTGCGCCGACTCGCCGAAGCGCTCGACGATCTCGCGGCGCAGCTCCGGCGGATCGACGAACTCGTCGAAGATCAGGTCGTGCGTGCCCCAGCCGGACAGTTCGATGCCACCGAACCGGTCGGGCACGGTGACGTAAGGCACATCGAGCGCGATTACGTCGCGCCCCTGCTTCGCCATTGTGCGCCAGAACGGTTGGCGTCGCATCCATTCCGCCTTGATCCGTTCCAGCTTCATGTGCCGGGGGTTCCATTGCAGGTAGTGATAGCAGCCGGTCTCTTCGGGTCCAGCGCCCATCGCGAAGCTCGGCCAGACGGAGCTGACGTAATAGCGCGACGTGCTTTCGAGCCGACCGTAGCTGCCAGCGTCGCGCAACCGTTGAAGGTTCGGCAACTCGCCCGCTTCCATCATCTGCTCGATGAGCGGGGCGGTCGCGGCATCGAGGCCGATCATCAGCACGCGCCGGCGCGCGGTATTGGAAGTTTGCATGACCACACCATTCCTATCCCCCCTTTTACTGACCTTGCTTCCCCCCGCGAGTCAACCGCTGATCGTCGCGGACTCCGATGAAGGGCGCAGCGCTTCAATCGGGTGGCCGCGCATCTCCTCGAACGGTTTCAGCCCGAGCATCGCCATCCATGTCGGCGCCAGGTCGATCCCGTGCGCCTCGAAGCGCGCCCCAGGCTCGATTCCTTCACCCGCCGCGACCATCCAGCCGGTCGATTGATGATGGCCGCTGCGGCCGTCAGGATGCTTGTTCGGCACGGGCCAGTGCAATTCGCCGTACTGCTCGGAGACCATCACCGGCGTCTGGATCGTCGGCCGATCCGACCATTTCACGATCAGGTCCGGCATCGAAGGATGACGTTGCTCCGCAGGCACCTCCGGCCAAAGGTCCGCGCCGCGCACCACCTCCGCCACAATCGGCTCGCCCGTCGCACGGTCCTTCCATGAGCGCAACCCCTCGGTAATCTTCGCGAGCAACGGCTCAAACTCGTCCGGGGCGACCACGCCGTCACGCTCCCGGCCTTTCAGGTTCACACGTACGTAACCTTCCAGGTCTCCCGTCGGCACAAACGCACGAATCGTCGACCAGTCGCGGTGCCCCTTGCCCTGCCAGAACTTGGTCAGTGCATCCTGCACGTGCTTCGGCAGGCTGCGCTTGATGCGCGACCGCCACGTCACCGGAATTGCGCGCCGGATGCGCTTCAGCAGTTTCGGCTTGCTGGGCCGCGCCTCCTCCGCGCTGACGTAACGATCGTGCAGGATCCGGTTGAGCATCTCCGGTAACAGCTCGAATCGGCTTGTGCTGTCGCGCACGCCGTGCGTCGCCAGGACACAAACCGCCGTGTGGTCGGAAATCGCTTTCAGCAATCGGCCGAGTTCGCGATCCACCGCCTCGTACACCCGGCACAGCGCCTGGTCGTATTCCGCGGCCAGCTTCGGGTCGGGCTGCGCCTCGGTGAACGCCGCGTGGTTCCACAGGTTGTGCCCGGCCCGGTGCGTCGCGCCGAAACCAACGAGGAACAGGTCCCATTCTTCCTGCCGGCACAGGTCCGCACACGCCTCGCCGACGCGCTGCGTGCCGTGAACCATCTGGTCGCGCAGCCGGAGCTTGGCGCGCACGGGCTCGCTCTCACCAAGCTCCGGACCCATCGGCAACCGATGGTATTGGCGCGCCAGGCGCTCAACCAACTCCGGCGGATGTGAACTCAACTCTGAGAGCTTGTCGTAGCTGCCCCACGAGACGACCTCCAGCCCGTCGAACGGCTCCGGCCGATCGGCCATCGGCACGTCCACCGCGATCACCCGCTTGCCCAACGGCCCGAGCCGACGATAGAACGGGTTGAGCTTCACCCATGTCTCATCGGCGCGCTGCTCGTCCATCAGCTCCGGACGCCACTGCATCCAGCAGATGAACCCGTGCTCGACCGGCCACTGGCTCGTCACCACCGTCGGCCAAGGCGTGGCGACCAGCTCGCCCGCCGTCGAATCCAGCTTGCCGTACGCACCGCGCTCGTAAAGTGATTTGAGGTTCGGCAACCGCCCTTCGTTCATCCAGCGCTCGATCAACGTCTTTTCGGCGCAATCGAACGCGACCACGAGCACCTTGTTGTCGACCTGGTCGTTGTTGACTTGCTGCTCACTGTTACGCATCGATGCTGACCTCCTCTCCCTGTGTATCGGCCGATCGCCTGGCGGCGTCCAGCCCGCGCAGACCGGCGAGGCCGTCCGTGTATCCGGGGACCGGCGATTCGTCGCGGCGCACGCATCGGGCGAATGTCTCGACCTGCTCGACGTAAGAGCGCCCGAGTGTCCAGCCGCGCCCGCGCAGCTTGCGCGCCACCTGGTCCATGCGATCGAGCAACGTCCGCACCGGCCCCGCCGCCGGCTGAATCCGGGACGAGCCCATTCGCGCTTCGAACGCCCGCCCATCCCACTGCACCCGGAAATGCTCCTGCGTCCATTCACCGTGCTCGTGATGCATCTCCGCCTCGACGCCGTTGCTCAGGCGCACCTTCAAGCGCACAGCCCGCGCGTGCGGGCGCTGCGCCGCTACGGCAGCCAGCTCCGCATCGAACACGAATCGCAGCAGATCCAGGTAGTGCGACGCCAGGTCATCCAGCGGATCGACCCGCCCAGCCACCGCGCCCCAGTCTTCCGCGTTGATGCTGAAAACGATGGACGCCTGCGCCGGCGGCGCACCGTTGCTCGCCGCGATTGTCTCGCGCAAACGGCGCATCGGTGTCCAGAACCGCCGGTTGTAGCCGAGCATGATCCGCCGCGTCGCCTCCTCGCCCAGCTCGCCGAGCGAAAGCCCCTGCTCCAGCGTCTCGGCCAGTGGTTTCTCGATCAGCGCCCAGCGCTCCGCGCGCAGCGCCTGCCGCGCCACGTCCGCGTGTGTGCCCGGCGGCGTCGCAATCACCACCGCTTCAATCGCCGAGTCCTCGAGCATCTGCTCCAGAGACTCATGCGCTCGCGCTTCGGGTAACTGCTCCGCGATGAGCGCGCGGCGCTCCACGTTGACATCGGTGACACCCACCACGCGCGCGTCGGAGACGGCGCGCAGCGCCGGCACGTACAGCTTCTCCACCGCCCGGCCGCAGCCGACCAACCCCAATCCCACTGGCTCACTCACAGACTCATTCCTTTCTCAGCAGACGCTCCGTCATGTCCACGCGCCATGCAGTCGGCCGTCTCGCTCGACAGCTCCAACTCTGCTCGCGCCATCGGCTCGCGACATGCATCGCGAAAACCAATCGCCCAGTAACCCAGCCCCCACACGATCAACGGTAGCAACCGCAACACGCGCGGCAACCGCGCCGGCGCCCAGCGCATGGTGCAGCCAAGCATGTAACGCAGTCGCGACCCCATCACCAGCGGCACCATCACCGTCCACCGGCCAAGCCGCCGCTTGCGCTCACTGAGCTTGATGCCGAACCGCGCGCGCACCGATCCGAAAAAACGCTGATGCTCCAGAAATGCCGCCCGCGTCTCGCGACCACGATGGCGCACCCGCATGTCCGGCTGAAAGCGCAGCTTATCGCCGCCGAACCGCTCCGCCATCGCGAAGCATAACAAGGTGTCCTCGCCCGCGGGCACGCCCGTGTGCGGGAAACCGCCGATGAGCCGAAAGTCTTCCGTGCGCATCGCGACGTTGCACGCCGGGAAATGATCCTGCGGCCCTTCCGGGCGCGTCGCCGGCAGCTCCGCGAATTGTGAATAATTGTCCGCGACGGCGTAACAGTTGTCCGGCAGCGCATCGAGCACCGGCCCGCCGGCGAGCCGCGCCCCCGTGTCCAGCGCCGCCACCGCCGCGCGCAGCCAGCCGGGCTCGGGAATGCAGTCCGCGTCGATAAACGCCACGTAGGCGCTGTGCGTCCGCTCCACGCCAAGATTGCGCGCCCGCGCTTGGAGCAGGCACTCGTCGCTGCGAAGCAGATGCACGAACGGATACGACCTGGCCACCGACGCGACCTCCTCGTCCATCCAGCCGTCAATCACGACCACCTCGAACGGCCGATCGAGATCCTGCGCCGCCAGTCCGTCGAGACAGTCGCGCACCATCGGCGCGTCGCCCTTGCACGGCACAATGGCGGTGATAACCGGATCGGTCACGCGAGATGGATCGGAAGTGTCGCTCATCAACAGCTTGATCAATCGGAGCCGCCCGTGCGCGCGGTTGCGGAGCGGCGGATGAACACGTGGACGGCCTGCTCACCACTCGGATCGATCGGCAGATCCCGAACCTGCGTGTAGGACGTTTCCCGGCGCATCCGCTCGGCGAACGCGGCGTTGTGCGCGTTGTCAGCCGGGTTGTTGTCGTGATGCGCGCCGTGGTAGCCCGGCGCGGTGATGACAAGATCCGCGCCCTTCGCAGCGCGTACCACCTCTGCCATCTCGAACGGCCCATCAGTGAACCGCCACAACGGATCGACGCGCACCCGCGCACCTCGCCGGACCCACGGATACTGGATCTGCGGCCGGCTCATCGGCAACCCCAACCCCAACAGCCCCACGCGATCAACCTCGATGTGCCGCGCCCGGCAGTAATCGGCCAGCACCGACCAGTCCCATTGGGGAAAGGTCGAATTGAAATACATCGGCCGATCGTAAATCGGCTTCTTCGCGGCCATCGGCCTTTCCATGGAAAAGGAAGGTGCGCCCAGCGCCGCCAGTTGCAGTGCGATCAGCGCGCACAACAACGCCATCGGAACGCGCCGCCGATCCCATTGCAGCAGGACGATCAGCGTGCCGGCGACGATCAGCACCAGCAGCGTGCTCGGCGCCAGAAACCGGGGGTTCTGATTGCTGGAGGCGAACATGTGGGCGAGGTGCAACGGCATGGCCGCCATCAGCAGCACCCCCAGGAACAGGAGCGTGGGCCGAAGCTGCGGCGTCCGAGTGAACCGGCGCCCGTACACCACCACACCCGCCGCTGTCAGCAGCAGAATCACGAACAACGGCAGGGCATATACGTCATTAAGCATGACGTAGAGATACTCCTGCATGGTGTGAATTTCGCCGCGCACAAACTGCTGCGCCCGCCGGACCATGCGCGCGGTTTCCAGTCCGTTGCGTGCATACCACGGTACGCTGAGCGCCGCCCCAAGCACACCGGCGCGCATCAGCCACCCGAAGGACGGGCCCTGCACCCATCCGCGCCACCGGACCAACAGCACCAGCACGGCGACCGGCCCTGCGATGGTGAAGAACGAAGGCTTGGCGAGCACGCCGATCGCGAGTCCGACCCCCAGCCCGATCCAATCGAGCGTTCCCGCGCGCGGTTTGTTCCAGGCACGCGCCAGAAAGTACACGCATGTCGCGATACCGAGCACCAACGGATATTCCGTTCCGAAGCGGAAGGTGGGCCCGGCGACGATCGGACAGGCCGCGACCAACGTCGTCGTGATCGCCCCGCACGTCACACCACCCACCCGCTGACCGATCCCAAAGACCAGGCCGAGCGTCAACAGAAAAACGGCAATGCCCGTCAACCGCAGTGGCGCGGGCGTTGGCTCGACAAACCAGGATGTCGGCGCAGCGAACAGGCGATAAGCCGGTGGGCGCATCGGGTCATCGGTGAAAAACCCGCCCACGTAACTGGCCACGCCTTCATTGGTCAGCCGCTGGCGGTCGTAGTTCATCTGGTTAACGTACTTTGTTTCGTCATAGCCTGTCCCGAACGGATGACTGAGCGCCCAGTGCACGCCGCAGGCGATGACGAAGCCGACCACCACGAAACACAGCGCCAGCCAGAACCAGCGTACCTGCCCAACGGTCGCGTCGGGCTCCTCGCCGGTGGCGTGAAGCTGGCTTGAATCGGTCGGCTGCGGCAATGAAACGTGGTCGGCCGTGTCCGGTATGTGAAGATGCTGTCCACTCATTCGTGTCGCCCTGTTTCCCGGAGACGTGGCTTTATCCGATCAGACGGCGCACCACGATCCAGTAGCCCGCGATTGTGCCCGAGACGAGGTTGCCCATCGCCGCCGCGGCACGCCCCTGAAGAAAACCCGGCGAAAACGGTAGCGGCCCACCCGTCAGCAGTTCGCGGTCACGGATCACGCGCTCGCGCTGCATGCGGCGCCGCCGCTGCCACCACGCGCCAGCGTTGGGAATCACCCACCACCAGCTTCGCAGCCACTCGATCACGAAGCGCTTGCGAACCGCCATGGCGAAGCCGGCCAACTCGTACAGCGCCAGCGCCGGCAGCAGCACAACGATCGTGCGCAGCCGGTAGTGCGTCAGGATCGTCAAGCGGCGGTTGCGCTGAAGCAGATACGCGCGGCGCTTGGGATAGGTGCGCTCCGAACCGCGGAACGAGAGCCCGACGGTGCCTTCGCCCCGGTCATGAAGCACCTCCACAGCCGGTTCGCAGACCACGGCGCCGCCCAGCAGCCGCGTACGTACGCTGAACTCAAGATCTTCGAAGTAAAAGAAGTACAGTTCGTCGAAACCACCGACGCGCTCGTACATCCCCCGATCCACCAGCAGGCATGCGGAGATTGCGCCGCCCACCTCGCGCCGCGCGGCCGCGTCGGCCGGCAGATCGTTCTGCCTTGTCCAGGCGTGGCGCATCCGCAGCAATCCCACGCAATGAATGTCCGCGCCGTCGCTCTGGACCGTGTCGCGCTCCGGCAGCAACCGCACGCGCGGACAGACGATCGCCGCGCCAGTGCGGCGCCACGCCTCGACCAGCTTTTCGATCGTGTTCGGCTGGACGTAGACGTCGTTGTCCAGAAGCAGCACGAGCGACGAGCGCACGCGCTGCACGCCTTCGTTGCGCGCCACGCACGGGCCGTGATTGCCGCCGAGATCGCAGACGCACACCTCGGGAAACCGCTCGCGGACCTGGTCCGGCGCGCCATCGGTGGAGCTGTTGTCACAGAGGACGATGCGCTCCAGTGGGAATGGCTGGTTCACCAGCGCCTCGATCGTGTTCACGAGGCGCTGGCCGCCGTTGTAGTTCACGAC
>JBMCXL010000086.1:0-9923 GCA_048621015.1 Phycisphaeraceae bacterium | reverse complement strand
TCCTCCGCGTGTTCCATGATGAAGCGGAAGCGCGCGGAGGCGTCCTTGCCCATCAGGTCGCTCATCACGCGGTCGGTCTCCAGCGCATCGTCCAGGGCCACGCGCAGCAGCCGGCGCGTTTTCGGATTCAGCGTCGTTTCCCATAGCGTCTTGGGCATCATCTCGCCGAGGCCCTTGAAGCGCGTGATCTCGGGCCTGGCGTTGCCCTTGCTGTTTTCCTTGAGGATGCGCGCCTTGTCGTCATCGTCGGCCGCCCAGTACGTTTCCTTGCCGATGTCGATGCGATAGAGCGGCGGCACGGCGAGATAGACGTAGCCCTCCTGGATCAGCTCGCGCATGTGGCGGTAGAGGAAGGTCAGCAGCAGCGTGGTGATGTGGTTGCCGTCCGAGTCGGCGTCGGCGAGCAGGATGAGGCGGTGGTAGCGCAGCTTGTTGAGATCGAACTCCTTGCCCGCGCCGCAGCCGAGCGCGGTGATCAAGTCGGCCAGCTCCTTGTTCTCCAGCACCTTCTTGAGCGAGACTGTTTCGGTGTTGAGCACCTTGCCGCGCAGGGGCAGGATCGCCTGCGTCTTGCGGTCGCGGCCCTGCTTGGCGCTGCCGCCGGCCGAGTCGCCCTCGACGATGAACAGCTCCGAGTTGCTGCGGTTGGTTGCCGTGCAGTCGCTGAGCTTGCCGGGCAGGTTGAGGCGGTTGCTGGTGGCGCTCTTGCGGCTGACCGAGGCGCTGGCGGCGCGCGACGCCTCGCGGGCCCGCGCCGCGAGGATGATGCGCGCGACGATGGCTTCCGCGGCGGTGCGGTTCTCGTTCAGCCACTGCTCGAAAGGCTGGCGCGTCGCGCCTTCGACCAGCGATTGCGCGTCGCTGTTGTTCAGGCGGTCCTTGGTCTGGCCCTGGAACTGCGGGTCGGTGATGAAGATGCTCAAGACGCCGACGAAGCCTTCGCGGATGTCGTCGGCGGTGAGGTTGATGCCGCGCGGCGTGAGCTTGTGGGTGTCGATGTAGTTGCGGATCGCGCGGTTCACGCCGGCGCGCAGGCCGTTCTCGTGCGTGCCGCCGGCCGCGGTGGGGATGCCGTTGACGTAGCTGCGCAGGTGCTCGTCGGTCGACTCGGTCCATTGGAAGACGACCTGCACGCGGTTTTCGTCATTCTCGCGCTCGAAATGGAACGGCGTGTCGTGCGAGGGCCTGGTCTGGCGCTCGTCGCGGATCTTCTTGAGATAGTCGAGCAGGCCCGCGTCGTGCTGGTACGCATGTTCCTGGTTGTTGACCTCGTCCTTGAAGACGACCTTCACGCCCTTGTGCAGGTAGCTGGTGACTTCGAGGCGGTGGCGGATCAGCTCGGGGTCGAACTCGGTCTTGGGGAAGATGGTGGGGTCGGGGTGGAAGTAGATGGTGGTGCCGGTGCCGCGCGCGGGGCGTTTCTTGAGCTTGGTTTTCGCTTTGCCGGCGGAGAATTCCATCTGCCACTCGTAGCCGTCGCGCTTGACGGTGGCGACGAGTTTCTTGGACAGGGCGTTGACGACCGACGCGCCGACACCGTGCAGGCCGCCGGCGGTCTTGTAGTTGTCGTTTTCGAACTTGCCGCCGGCGTGGAGCGTGCCGAGGATGATCTCCAGCGCCGACTTCTTGTGCTTGGGATGTTTATCGACGGGGATGCCGCGGCCGTTGTCGCTGACGGTGATGCTGGTGCCGTCCTTGTGGAGCGTGACGTGGATCTGCGAGGCGTGGCCGTTCATCGCCTCGTCGACGCTGTTGTCGAGCACTTCCCAGACCAGGTGATGCAGTCCCGCGCTGTTGACGCCACCGATGTACATGCCGGGGCGCTTGCGCACGGGGTCGAGGCCTTCGAGGACGGTGATGTCCTTGGCGGTGTAGGTTTTGGCGTTGGTGGTGGTCATGGTTGGGTTCGGTGGGGGCGTTACAATGCGGGCGTGAACAGTCGGCAGGTCATTCGGCGGTTGGAGAAGGAAGGCTGGCGGTGTGTTCGCATCTGCGGCAGCCACCACGTTTTCAAGCACCCCGATCGGCCGGCGGCGCGGGTCGTGGTCCCGCATCCGCGCAAGGACTTTGCTCGCGGCACCTGGTTGAATATCATGAAGCAAGCGGGATGGAGCGAGCGATGAATTTTCCCATTGCCATTCACAAAGATCCGGACTCGGACTACGGCGTGACCGTACCCGACCTGCCGGGCTGCTTCTCGGCCGGCTCGACGATCGACGAGGCGATGCTGATGGCGCGCGAAGCGATCCAGCTCTACCTCGAATCGGTGTGGGAAGATGGCGGGGAATGGCCCACGCCTTCCGATATCGAGAAGCTTCGCCAGAATCCGGACTATGCCGGTGCGATCTGGGCGGTTGTGTCGGTCGATTTCGATGCCTCCCAACGCGCGGCGTGAGTTCGAGTCGCCGCGCTACCGATCAAGCAGAATCTTGGCCACCGCCTTGCGCACGGGCGAAGGCGCGCCGTCGGCGACGCCGGGCATGTGCACGTCCTGCGGCAGGAAGATCGCGAACATGCCTTCGGGCGCGATCAACTGCGTGCCTTCGCCGCGATAAAAGGCGGCGTCCTTTTCCGCATCGTAGGCGGTGTCTTCGCTCATCGTCGCCAGCGGGGCATAACCGATGCGCTCGCGGCCGGTGACGATGAGCTGGATGTCGGCGTACTTGCAATGCGCTTCCCAGACCGCTTCTTCGGCGGGCCTGGTGGTGTATTCCTGCACGTTCACGAACACGCGCTCGCCGTCGAGCTCGTGCCGGCCAAGGTCGACGCTCGCCGCCTTGCCGCTGCGCAGGAACTCGAACGCGAGATCGAAGCCCGGGCCGAGGTTGCGATAAGCGTGTGCGTTGTCGAGTGTGTCGAAGATCACGGGGTTATTCCTCCTCATCCAGTATCACCGGCGGCGCGGGCTCGTCGGGGATGATTTCGGTGAGCTTGCCGCGCTTGATGATCTCGCGGCCTTTTCCGCCGCGCGAGGCGGTCTCGTACTTGGCGGTGTTGATGCGCTGCTCGCCGCCGAGGCTGGTCTTGACGGTGAGCGTGTCGCGGTCGTCGCTGACGGCCTTGAAGCCGAGCACGCGGTCATCCTTGCCGAGCTTGATGAGCGTGACGCCCTTGCCGGCGCTGGAAAGGTAGTTGATCTCGTCGACGGAGCAGAGCAGGGCGCGCGCCTGTCTGGTGGCGACGATGACGGTTTCGTGTCGGTCGCCGTGCAATGTCTGGACGCCGACGATCTCGCTGCCCTTGCTCGGGCGTGCGAAGCGCCGGCCGCTGCGCGTGCTGGGCTCGACGAAGTTCGCCAGGCCGAAGCGGAGTGCGTAGCCGTCGCTGCTGACCGCCAGTGCATACGTTTCGGGGTAGTACTCGCCTTTCTCGTCTTCGCTGACATCGCCGACGGCGCGCGGGTCGAGGGAGCGGGCGGCGACGATGCGTTCGCCGTCTTTGAGTTTGAACAGTTTCTGGATCGGCTGGCCGTGGCCGGTGGTCGCGGGGATGTCCGCGATGCGGCAGGTGTAGGCGGTGCCGAAGTTGGAGAAGAAGACGATGGTGCTGCGCGTCGAGCCGGCTTCGCAGGTGAGCACGCGGTCGCCTTCGCGGATGCGCGTGTTGGCGGGGTCCTTGATCTCCTTCTGACGCTTGATCCAGCCGTCGGCGGTGACGAGGACGTGGTTGTCCTCGGCGACGATCAACTCCTCGGCCTCGAACTCCGGCTCCTCGGCGGCTTCTTCGATGATGGTGCGCCGCTTGTCCGCCTTGGTATAGTCCTTGCGAAGCTGTTCGAGCTCGTCGCGCACGATGTTCCAGCGGCCGGTGGCTTCTTCTTCCTCAAGCAAGCTGCGGATTTCGGCGGCGCGGTTCTGCTTCTGCTCCAGCTCTTCGCGGATGACCTGGATTTCGAGCTTCGCGAGGCGATACAAACGCAATTCGAGGATCGCGTCGATCTGCTGTTCATCCAACCCGCCGTCGCCGTAGTTGTTGACGCCGTACTTCTTGTAGATCTTCTTCGCGGCGTCGGCCTTGCCGTCGGAGGCGCGAATGATCTTGATCAGGTCGTCCAGCACGTCGAACGCGAACGCGAAGCCTTCGAGGATGTGAATGCGCTTGGCCAGCGCTTCCAGTTCGTGCTTCAGCCGGCGCGTGACCACTTCGAGGCGGAACTGGAGGAAGTGGCTCAGAATCTCGCGCAGGTCGCAGCGCTCCGGCTTGCCGACCTCCGGGTTCTCCGTCGGCAGCAGGCACGTCAGGTTCACCGCGAAGTTCACCTGCAGCGGCGTGTTCTTGTAAAGATACGCCAGCACCTTCTGCTCGTCGGCGTCCTTCTTCAGCTCCAGCGCGATCAGCACGTCGTCGGTCGACAGGTCCTTCACGTCGACGAGCAGCGGCATCCTGCGCTCGATGATCAATTCGGCGATGCGCTCGACGAGCTGGCTCTTGTTGACCGAGTAGGGGATCGACGTGATGTGGATCGTCTTGCTGGAGCGCGAGGCGGGGCCTTTTTCCCACGTCGCGCGGAGCTTGAACGAGCCGTGGCCGGTCTTGTAGATGTCGCGCAGCGTCGCGCTGTCGGAGACGATCTGGCCGCCGGTGGGAAAGTCCGGCCCCTTGATGGTGCGCGCGAGCTGCGCGCTGGTCAGCTCCGGGTTGTCAAGCAACCGCAGCAGCGCCTGGCACACCTCGTCGCCGTTGTGCGGCGGGATGTTGGTCGCCATGCCCACGGCGATGCCGGTCGTGCCGTTGACAAGAAGATTGGGCAGGCGCGCGGGCAGGACGACCGGTTCCGTGGTGGAGCCGTCGTAGTTGGCGCGGAAGTGCACCGTGTCCTGGTTGATCTCGCTGAGCAGTTCCGCGGCGATGGGCGCGAGGCGACACTCGGTGTAGCGCATCGCGGCGGGGGGGTCGCCGTCGAGCGAGCCGAAGTTGCCCGAGCCCTCGATCAACGGCATGCGCATGCTGAACGATTGCGAGAGGCGCACGAGCGCGTCGTAGATGGCCGAGTCGCCGTGCGGGTGATAGTTGCCCATCACGTCGCCGACGACCTTGGCGCACTTGCGGTGCCTGGCGTCGGCGGTGATGCGCTGCTGCCACATCGTGTAGAGGATGCGGCGCTGCACGGGCTTGAGGCCGTCGCGCACGTCGGGCAGCGCGCGGCTGGTGATGACCGACAGGGCGTAGTTCAGATAGCGCGCCCGCGCCACTTCGCGCAGCGCGACCTGGCTTTCACCGTTGCCGTCACGGGAAGAAGCAGCCGACGCAGCATCGCCGCCCCTGCCGTCGGACGAAGTGAACAGCGATTGCTCGGCGCTCGATTTGCGTCGCTTGGCCAATGCGGCCCTCCCTGGCTCGCGTGGAGTCTGGCGTGAATACGGGGGACAGAACCGTAAGTATAGCCCGCTCCCGCCGACCGGGCGAATGGCGGGCAGCGCTCGGCTGTTCCCTTATCGGCAACGCGCCGGCCTCGCCGCCAGCATCGACACTGTCACCCCCGCGACAGTGTCACCGCACACGCAGCCGGTTACACTGATCCACATGAGCGGGTCCGCGCGCATCCTCGGCATCGACCCCGGTCTGCAGATCACCGGCTACGGCATCGTGCAGACCGCCGAGGCCGCCAGCCCCCTCGCCGACCCCCAGCTCATCGAAGCCGGCGTCATCCGCCTCACCCCGCGCCAGTCCATCGAGCATCGCCTGCATCAGCTTCACCGCGAGCTGGTCGAGCTCATCGACGAGCACGCGCCCACCGCCCTGGCCGTCGAAAAGCTCTACGCCCACTATCGCCACCCGCGCACCGCCATCCTCATGGCCCACGCGCGCGGCGTCATCCTCCTCGCCGCCGAGCAGCGCGGCCTTGGCGTCGCCCACCTGCCCTCCACCGAGGTCAAAAAAGCCGTCACCGGCTACGGCCACGCCTCCAAGGAGCAGATGCAGCGCGCCGTGCAGAGCCAGTGCCGTCTCGCCGAGCTGCCCAGTCCCCCCGATGTCGCCGACGCCATCGCCATCGCCCTCTGCCATGCGCGCCGCCTCGCGCTGCAGCGCCTCTGACCCCCTCGCGCGCCCGCGCCGGACCGTAGCGACCGCAGGGAGCGCCGGTCCGGATCGCCGCTTTTACATGACCACGCGCTCGGGCTTGCGCCGGTCGCGCATTCGGGCCAACGTGGAAAGTGCCCCTGATCACGCCGCGCGCCGGACGCACGCGCCCCCTTGCCGCATATCATTCGCGCGAACGTGACCACAACGTGACCACATGATCGAGGGAACTTCCGGTTGTTCACCCGGTGAAAGGAGCATCACCATGGGACTGCTAGGCAGCACGCGTTTTGATTCGATGGAGGACCTGTTCGTGCAGCAGCTCGAAGACATTTACGATGCGGAGAAGCGGCTGACGCGGGCCCTGCCGAAGATGGCCGAGGCCGCGCACGGCGAAGACCTGAAGCAGGCGTTCAACGACCATCTGCAGCAGACCGAAGGCCACGTGCAGCGCCTGGAGCAGGTGTTCTCGCAGTTCGGCAAGCAGCCGGAGCGCGAGACGTGCGAGGCGATGAAGGGCCTGGTGAAGGAAGGCGAGGAGATGATCCAGGCGGAGGGCGACGCATCGGTGCGCGACGCGGCGCTGATCGCCGCCGCGCAGCGTGTGGAGCATTACGAGATTTCCGCCTACGGCACGCTGCGCAGTCACGCCCGCGCGCTTGGTCGGCCGGACGTGGCCAACGTGCTCCAGCAGACGCTCGATGAGGAGCACCAGGCCGACAACAAGCTCACCGAGATCGCCGAGGGCCACATCAACCCCGAGGCCCGCGCCGCCTGAGCGCAAACCGCCGCGCGACATTACCGGTCCAACCACGACCGACACAACGCAACCGCCGCGGCGCCAAGCGATGCGCCGCGGCGGTTGTTTTCAACGCCCATCACCTCCGTCCACCCACCCCCCGTTTAGCGCGCGGGCCGAAGGCCCGCTGTCGAACCTATGGTGGTATAATCTTTCCCATGGTCCGGGGCTACCATCTCATCCTCAGCGCCTATGGTTTCTGGCTCCCCAACGACCCGCGCGGCTCATGGTCGACCTTCGTCCGCGAATGGGAACTCGCACGCTACGGCAAGGCCACGAAGGTCAACCACCGCCGATCCGTTGCCTATCAACCGCACGACGTCGCGCAACGTTACGCCGCCAAGCAGGCGCTTCGCCGGCCACCCGTTCGCTTCAATGGACAACAGGCCCGCGCGATCACGCGCGGGTTCGCCGAAAGGGCCGACAGAAGCGGCTACGTCGTCCACGCCTGCGCCATCATGCCCGACCATGCGCACCTGGTCATCGCCAGACACCGTTACCATGCCGAGCAGATCGCCAATCTGCTGAAGGGCGCGTCAACCAGGCGACTGATTGAAGAAAACCTGCATCCTTTCGCTGACGAAGCGCACCGTGACCGGCGTTGCCCTTCACCGTGGGCGCGCAAACACTGGCAGTGCTTTCTTTCCAGTCACCACGAGATGGAGCGCGCGATCCGTTACGTGCAGCAGAACCCGCGGAAAGAAGGCATGCGCGCGCAACAATGGAAATTCGTGCAACCGTACACGCGATGAGACAGCGGGCCTTCGGCCCGCGCGCTAAACGGGGCGGCCTCGCCGCACCATTTGTCACACGTTATGCCGACGCCGCGCCGCTCGGCGCCCGCGCCGCCATCACGTCGATGATGCTGCGGCAGAACGCCGGCAGATCGTCCGGCCGCCGACTCGACACGCGGTTGCCGTCCACCACCACCGGCTCGTCCACCCACGTTGCGCCCGCGTTCTGCAGGTCTTCCATCAGCGCGCGCGTGCTCGTGTACGTGCGCCCCTTCACAATCCCCGCCGAGATGTCGATCCACGGCCCGTGACAGATCGACGCCACGCACTTGTCCGCCTCGTCCATCTGCTTGACGATGCGCTTCACCTCGTCGTACCGGCGCAGCTTGTCCGGCATCCACCCGCCGGGAATCACCACCGCATCGAAATCATCGGCGCGCACGTCCGCGATCTTCGCCTGCGACTTCTGCGGATAACCGTGCTTGCCGTGATAGACCTGGTTCGCCTCCAGCCCCGCGACGAGCACTTCGGCGCCCGCCTCCAGCAGGCGATACTTGGGATACTGAAGCTCCATGTCCTCGTAGTCGTCGCCGACGAAGATGAGCACGCGCTGGCCTTGAAGCGGCGTGTGATTCAATGGCATGACACTGTCTCCTGCTGACGCTGCGGATCAACCGGCATTTGGCAATCCATCCTACCCTATCCCGCGTGCGAAACGCGGGCAACCGTTTTACACTCAGGGCCAATTCCCGCATCACCGCGGCCGCCCCGAGCTGCGAACGGAGTGTTCCCCATGCCTGACAAAGCCCCTGAAAAAACCGACGACCGGCCCAACTTCATCCTCATCATGACCGACCAGCAGCGCGGCGACTGCCTCTCCATCGACGGCCATCCCGCGCTCCAGACACCCAACCTCGACTGCCTCGCCGCCACCGGCGCGCGCTTCCGCCGCGGCTATTCCACCTGCCCTTCCTGCGTGCCCACGCGCCGCTCACTGCTGTCCGGCCAGCACCCGTCGACGCACGGCATGGTCGGCATGCAGGGCGGCGTCGAATGGGACCCGCACACGACGTTGCCGCAAGCGCTGCGCGACGCCGGCTATCAGACCATCTTCGTCGGCCGCACCATGCACCAGCATCCGCGCTGGAAGCGCTACGGCTTCGAGGAGTTCATCCCCTCCACCAACCTGCCCGTTCAAGGCGACGCGCCCAGCGATTATGAAAAGCTGCTGGAGCGCGAAGACCCCGACGCCGGCGGCTTCGGCGGACACGGCGTCGACTTCAACGGCTGGGTCGCGCGCCCCTGGCACCTGCGCGAATCGCTGCACGAGGTGCATTGGACCATCGCCCGCGCCATCGAACGGCTCCAGCGCCGCGATACCAGTCGACCCTACTTCATGCTCGTTTCCTTCTTCGGCCCGCACCCGCCGCTCACCCCGCCGGCGCACTACATGCAGCGCTACCTCGACATGCAACTGCCCGAGCCGGTCATCGGCGACTGGGCCAACCCGCCGGAGGAAGGCACCATTGGCCGGTCGCCGGCCTCCGATCAATTGCATCTCACCGGCGAGCGCCTGCGCCAGTGCCAGGCAGGATACTTCGGCTACATCAACTACATCGACGACCAGATCGGCCGCCTTTTCGACCGCCACAGCACGCCGCCCGCCGCCCTCCAGAACACCTACACCTTCTTCACCTCCGACCACGGTGAAATGCTCGGCGACCACGGCCTGTTCCGCAAAACGTATCCCTATGAGTCCTCCGCGCGCGTGCCGTTCCTCGTGCGCGGCCCGGCCGTGCAGCCCGGTGTCGTCTCCGACCAGCCGGTGTGTCACGAAGACCTGTTCCCCACCATGCTCGACCTCGCCGGTGCAAGCATCGACGAGGATAAACACCCGCTCGACGGCCGCAGCCTCGCGCCGATCCTGCGCGGCGACACCAACCACAAGGTCCGCGACATCCTCCACGGCGAGCACGCCATCTGCTACCGCGCCGAGCAGGCCAACCATTACCTCACCGACGGCCGGTGGAAATACATCTGGTTTTCGCAGACCGGCATCGAACATCTGTTCGACCTCGAAAACGACCCGCGCGAAGCGCACGACCTCGGCGCAAGCGATCCGCAGCGCCTCGCGCAATGGCGGCAAACCTTGATCGAGCAGTTGAAGAACCGCCCCGAAGGCTTCACCGACGGCGCGCAGCTCATCGCCGGCCGTCCGCATCGGAACATCATGCCAGTCGAATCGGCATCCGGCACGATCGCCTAGCAACACGATGATGAAGCGACGCGACTTGTCGCGCTCCTGGAAACACACCATGGCATACCTCCTCGGCATCGACATCGGCACGTCCGGCACCAAGGCGCTGATC
>JBMCXL010000085.1:0-9993 GCA_048621015.1 Phycisphaeraceae bacterium | reverse complement strand
CCCCCGTTTAGCGCGCGGGCCGAAGGCTCGCATGGTTTTGTGCGGCGCGATAGACGGCGGGCCTTCGGCCCGCGCGCTAAACGCGGTAAGCTAACGTCCGATGGCCCAACGCCCCGCCGCCGATTCCCGCCTCACCTGGCTCACGCTCGGCCTGCTGATCGTCGCGCTGCTGTTGCGCGTGGCGCGCATCGGCGAAAGCCTCTGGTATGACGAGATCGCGCTGTGGCTGACCTACGGCCAAGCCGGCGCGGACACGATCGTCACCCGCTACTTCGACCCGGTCAACCACATCGCGCACTCGCTGGTCACCTGGCTTTCCGTGCAAGGGCTCGAATCGGCCATGGGCTTTCCGCTCGCCCTGCGCCTCCCCGCGCTGCTGTTCTCGCTGCTGTCGGTCCCGCTCATGCTCGGTCTCGCCCTGCGCGGGTTTCCGCTGCGCGTCGCGGCGATCGCGGCGCTGCTTGTCGCTGTCTTGCCGGTGACGGTCTTTGAAGGCGTCGAAGCGCGCGGCTACAGCATGATGATCGCGCTGACCCTCGCGAGCACCTGGATGCTGCTGGTCGCGCGCGACAGCGGACGCCCGTTGCACTGGCTCGCTTATGCCGTGCTGGCGGCGCTGGCGGTGTGGACGCACCTGGTCGCCGCGTGCGTCTTCGCGGGCCACGCGCTGTGGCTGACGTGGCGCGACCGTCACGTGCGCGCCCTGGGCGGTGTCGCGCTGGCCGCGGCATTGACCATGCTGCTCTACGCACCGGTCCTGCCCGACGTGATCGATCAGTTCACCGGCAATTTCCAGCGCACCAGCGCCGATCAGCCGACATTGCTGGGCGCCGAAGGCTTGAAAACACTGCTGCAATTCGGCGGCGCATGGACGTGGTGGGCGGCGCTGCCGGGCCTGGCGCTGGTGGCGCTGGGATTCGTACAGCTTCGACACGAACGCGACCGCGCCCGGCGCGACGCGCTAGCGCTGCTCTGGCTGGGCTGGCCGGTGGCGCTGATCGCGGTGCTCATCGCGGGCACGTGGGTTTATGCGCGCTTCACGCTCTTCGTCGTGCCGGCCGCGGCGCTGACGATGGCGCTTGGCGTGGAGATGCTGTGGCGCTGGCGGTGGCCGCTTGGCGCGGTCGCGCTGGCGCTGGTGGTGGGCGTCGGATCGTTTCACGTGCTGACGCGCGGTCCCAAGCAGCCGGTGCGCGAGGCGATGCTGTTCGTGCACGAGCAGCGCCGCCCGCACGAGCCGGTGCTCGCGGTCGGCATCGCGCACCACGTCACGCGCATGTACGCCGGCGACGCGCCGGTGCGCTTCAGCCCGATGCACGGCCGCGACCTGCCACAACAGCTCGCAGACGCCCCGCCGCGCTGGATCGTCGTGCTCTACCCCGGCCACCTGCTGCCGGACGCCGCCGTCGCCCTGCACGCCCACGGCTACGAGCGCACGCGCACCTTCGACGGCTGGAATGACTGGGGCGACATCGAAGTGTGGAGAATTCGGTGATTTGGTGATTTGGTGATTTGGGAAGCGTCGGCCCGCTCGGAGCAAGGGCACGTTTCTCACATCGCCAAATCACCAAATCGCCAAATCGCCCCCCTTCCCCCGCGTTCGCCTCACCCCGCCGCGCGCCCTATACTGGCCGATCTTCGCCCGCCCCCCGAGGATTTGACGCGTCACCAAGGATTTTCAGCCCATGCGGCGGATCACGATCACCCTCGTGGCAATCGCGCTCGGCCTGCTCGTGGCCGTGGCGGTGTTCATGCAGGACCGCCCCGCCGCGCCCCCCATCCCCGCGGCGCAGCAGCAGCCCGAGACACCTGCCCAGACCGAATCCGACCCGGCGACCCCCGCGCCGCGGATCGCCGCCACCGACGAGCCCGCCCCCGACCTGGAGGCCGAAGCCGAGCCCGAGTCCGAACCCCGCATGAGCGAGCAGGACATCGAGCCGCTCGATGACCTGCGCGTCCTCGCCGCCGAGCAGCCCCGCTCGGCCACCATCGGCGGCAACGAGCCCGACGGCCCGTACCGCATGCAGGTCGAGCTGACCAACTGGTACGCCGGCGTCGAGCGCATCACCCTCGCTGACTTCAAGCAGCGCGTCGATGACGAAACGCCCTACACCCTCACCCGCCGCATCCAGGTCAGCCCGCGCATCGGCACGTTCCCCTACGCCGCCCGCGCCGTGACCGTCAACGGCGAGCATCTCAACCTCCACGGCGTCGCCGATCAGGCCGGCGACCCCAAACCGCTCTGGAGCCTGGTCGAAAGCTCGCCCCAGCACGCGCACTATCGCCTCCGCATCGCCGACGGGCAGGACCAGCCCGTGCTGGAGATCCACCGCACCTACCGCCTCGGCGAGGACAGCTACGACCTGCGCCTCGAGCAGCGCGCGGTGAATCTCACCGACCAGCCGCTGCGCATCCAGTGGACGCAGAACATCCAGGGCGACCTTTCGTTCGACCGCGCCTCCTACCTCGGCGACCGGCGCACCTTCGTCGCCGGCCACTTCCCCGTCGCCAACGGCCGGCGCTACGACGTGATCTACATCGACGGCGGCGTGTTCTGGCACTCGGAGCTGGTCGACGATGACGCCCCCGCCGTCTGGCCCATCCCGGGGCGCGAGCAGAACCTGCTCGCCTGGCTGGCCGCGGAAAACCGCTACTTCACCATCGTCACGCACCCGGACGTGCCGGCCGAGGTGACCAGCACCAGCGACGTGCCGCCGCTGCAGCGCCGCTTCCCGCGCGTCGACGCGACCATCCTCTCGCCGGGCCCCACCGCGGAGGCGAGCGATAAGGCCGTCGTGCTCACGCTCGGCACGGACGAGCTGGACATCCCCGCCAACGGCGAGACGTCGTTCAACCTCGGCATCTACGCCGGTCCGCGCCAGAGCGAGGTCTTCGAGCAACAGCCTTACGCCGCGATGCACCTCGGCGAGCTGGTGCGCTACACGCTCGGCGGCCCGTGCGCGGTGTGCACGTTCCAGTGGCTCGCCCAGGCGCTGCTCGCGTTTCTCAAGGGCATCCACTGGGTCTTCGCCGACTGGGGCGTGGCGATCATTCTGCTCGTGCTCGTCGTTCGTCTGCTCCTGCACCCGATCACCAAGCGGGCGCAGGTGAACATGATGAAGATGAGCAAGCAGATGCAGACGCTCCAGCCGGAGATCGAGAAGCTCAAGAAGAAGTACGCCGACGATCAGAGCAAGCTCAACCAGGAGATGATGAAGCTCTATCGCGAAAAGGGCGTGAACCCGATCGGCATGCTCGGCTGCCTGCCGATGTTTCTCCAGATGCCGATCTGGATCGCGCTGTACGCGATGCTCTATTTCGCGATCGAGCTGCGCCACGAGCCGGCGTTCTATGACGTGTTCCACCACGTCGGCAGCATTCTCAACTTCAACTGGTACTTCCTGCACGATCTTTCCGCGGCGGACAACTTCATTCGCTTCTTCCCGCCGGGCGAAGAGGGCTGGAGGCTGACGTGGGTGCCGTTCATCTCGCCAACGTTCGCCGGCATCAACATCCTGCCGCTGCTCATGGCCGTGGTCTTCTTCTTTCAGCAGAAGCTGACCATGCCCCCGCCCGCCAACGAGCAGGCCGCGCAGCAGCAGCGCATCATGCGCATCATGGTGCTGATCTTCCCGTTCCTGCTCTATTCGGCGCCGTCGGGTCTGACGCTCTACATCCTCGCCTCGACCTTCGGCGGCATCGTGGATAGCTACATCGTCCGCAAGCACGTGCGCGAGCAGGAGGAAGCCGGCACCCTCTTTGAAAAGAAAGAGCGCAAGCCCGGCGGCCTCATGGACCGCATCGCCAAGCGCATGGAAGCCAAGCAGCAGGAAATGCAGCAGCGCATGCAACAGCAGCAGCAACCCCGCGGCGGCAAATCGCGCAAGAAAAAGAGCCGATGAGCCCCCTCGCAACCCAGCCGCTTGCGGCTTAGCAGCGCCTTCGCCGTCATGAGCCGCGCCGCCACCCCACCCCGCGACACCATCGCCGCGGTCAGCTCCCCGCCCGGCCGCTCGCCGCGCGCGCTCATCCGCATCGCAGGCGACCAGCTCCGCACCGTCCTGCGCGCCCTGATCGACGGCGAGACGCCCACCACCCCGCGCACCCTCCACCGCGTGCGCTTGAAAAACCCACGCCTCCCCGCCCTGCTCACCACCTTCGCCGCCCCCGCCAGCTACACCGGCGACGACCTCGCCGAGCTCCAGGTCGTCGGCCACCCCGCCCTGCTCGAACGCCTCCTGCAGCAAACCATCCGCGCCGGCGCGCGTCTCGCCGAGCCGGGCGAGTTCACCTTCCGCGCCTTCACCGCCGGCAAGCTCGACCTCACCCAGGCCGAGGGCATCGCCGCCACCATCGCCGCGATCAGCGACAGCCAGCTCGCCGCCGCTTCCCTGCTGCGCGAAGGCAAGCTCGGCACCTTCGCCGCGTCACTCGTCGATGAACTCGGCAACGCCCTGGCGCTGGTCGAAGCGGGCATCGACTTCGTCGACCAGGAAGATGTCGTGCCCGTGCCGCCGCCCGAACTGGACGCGCGCCTCCAGTCACTGGCCGCACAACTCCACCAGTTGCTCCAACGCAGCCGCTCGTGGGGCGCGCTCGAAGCGCTCCCGCGCGTCGTCCTCGTCGGCCCACCGAGCACCGGCAAGAGCACGCTCTTCAACGCCCTGCTCGGCCGCCCGCGCGCGGTCATCGACCCCGCCCCCGGCACCACGCGCGACGTGCTCATCGAGCCGATGACACTCACCGCCCCCACCGGCCAGACCGTCGAGGTGGAGCTGGTCGACATCGCCGGCCTCGACCGCCCTTCCGCCGCGCTGGACGAGCAGGTGCAGGCCGCCGCGCAGCGCGCCATCGCGCAAGCCGACCTCATCCTCGCCGTCAACGACGCGCCAACCGCAAACGCCCCGCCGATCGCACCCCCTGTCGGCGCCACAGTGCTGCACGTGCGCACCAGGATCGACCAGCATCCAACCCCACCACCCGACGACACCCTCCCCGTCAGCGCCCACACCGGCGCCGGCCTCGACACACTTCGCCGCGCGATCGCGCAGCGCATCGGCGCGCGCGGTGTGAGCGTCGCCGCCGAGATGCTCGCCCTCCAGCCGCGCCACGAACAAGCCCTGCGCAACGCCGACCACCATCTCGCCGCCGCGCGCGACCTGCTCGCCCCCCAGCGCGATGCGCATCAACTGACCCACACCGAGCTGATCGCCGGCGAGATGCGCAGCGCCCTCGACGCCCTGGCCAGCCTCGGCGGCCGCCTCAGCCCCGACGACGTGCTCGGCCGCGTCTTCGCCACCTTCTGCATCGGCAAGTGAGAGAATTGCCGATTGCCGATTGGTCGCAAAGGCGCGTGGCTGGTACCGTTATCATCAATCGGTAATCGGTAATACACTCGTGGCCAAACGCAAGCAACAACTTCAGAACCTCAGCCCGACGATCCTCAATCGCCGCGCGCACCGCGACTACCAGATTGTCGAAACGCTGGAGTGCGGCATCGCACTGACGGGCACGGAGGTGAAGTCGATCCGCCAGGGCCGGGTGTCGCTGGCCGAGGGTTTTGCGCGCACCGACCCGCGGACGCGCGAGCTGTATCTCTACAACGTCGACATCTCGCCCTATCCCCAGGCCGCCCCCGAGTTCCAGCACGAGCCCAAGCGTCCGCGCAAGCTCCTCGCCCGCCGCCGCGAGATCGAGCGCCTCTTCGGCCACACCACCAGCAAGGGCGTCACCCTCATCCCCACGAAAATGTACTTCGTGCGCGGCAAGGTGAAAGTCGAAATCGCCGTCGCCACCGGCAAGCGCCACCACGACAAGCGCCAGGACATCAAGAAAAAGGAAGCCGATCGCGAAATGCGCCGCGCGATGTCCAAACGCGAAATATGAAGCGACGCGGCTCCGCCGCGCTCCCTACCGCGCCCCGGTCCCCACCTCGAACACCCCCTCCGGACCAAGTGCAAACACCCGGTCCCCACACCGCGGCCGAACCGGGTGCATCCCCGTGAACGCCCCGAACGCCGGCAGCACCGCGAGCCGCTCCGCAAAGTGAAAACACGCCAGCCGCGTGCTGCGCATCGCCACCCCGTGCAGCCACACCGCCGGATGCACGTGCCCGGCCATCACCGGCCGCCCGCGCTCGTCCGCCATCGGCTCGTGCCGCAACACGATGCCACCCTCCACCCACGCATCCCCGCGATCCACGATCCCCAGCGACGCCGGCATCGGCCCCGCGTGCCAATCGTGATTGCCGCGCACCGCCTCGATCGCCAACCCCGCATGCGCGTCGCGCCACCGCGCGAGCTGGGTCAACATCGTTTCGCTCGCCCCTTCGCGCGCATGCAACACATCACCCAGCATGACAAGCCGCCGCGCCCCCGTGCGCCCAATCATCGCATCCAACCGGCGCAGGTTCGCCGCCGTCACATCCCCCGGCACCGGCACACCCGCACGCCGGAAATGATCCGCCTTCCCGAAATGCGGGTCCGCAATCACCACGCTCACCGTCTGCCGCCAATACAACCCGCCCTCCGGCAGCAGCACGAAATCCTGGCCAGCCCACGTCATCTCAACCGTCGCGCGTTCGTCCATGACACTCACCGGTTGGCCTCCAGCCGCACGACGGGCCTTCGGCCCGCACGCTGAACATCAAAAACACACCTTCGCGCCCTTCGCGAGACACTTCCCCCCATCACTCACCGCCCCTCCGACGCCGCCGACTCCAGCGACACCGCCATCTTGCGCACGCGGTCGGACCACTTCTCACTCGTCACATAATTCTCGCGCAACTGCTCGGCCCACAACGGAAAGCCCATCGGCGTCAGCCGCGGCGGGTCGACCAGCCGCAGCGTCATCGCATCGAGTCGATCCAGCGCGGTGCGCAATCGGCGAACTTCCAACTGCTGCTCCAGCACCTCGCGCTGCGCCTGATCCAGCAGCAGGTTGTCCGGATCATATTCGCTCAGCACGTCATAAAACATCTCGCTCGACGCCTGCAACTGCCGCGCGGATTTCGACTGCCCCGGATAGCCGGTGAAGATCAACCCCGCCACGCGCGCGATCTCGCGGAACTGCCGCCGCGCCAGCTCCGTCGCGTTCAAGCACGCCAGCAGGTCCTCCACCAGCCGATCCGTGCGCAGCAGCTTTCGCCACGCCGATTCATCCAAGTCGATCGGCTTGCCGCTGAGCAGGTCGAAGCCATAATCGTTCACCGTCACACTGATCGACCGCGGCGCCGCGGCCGAGAAGCGATACGCCAGCAGCGCGCCCAGCCCTTCGTGCACCAGCCGGCCCTGAAGCGGATACCCGAACAGGTGAAACCCGTCGTGCGTGCGCAGCCGCTCGATCAGCAGCTCGTCCGGCGCGGGAATGCGCGACCAGCGCTGCTGAAGCTCCATCAACGGGCGCAGGCTGCGCATCTCCGCGTCGTCGAAGCGCCCCTCCCGCGCATCTTCCAGGCGCAACCGCACGTGATCCGCCAGCTCCGACGACAGCGGCGACTTGCTACCCTGCCAGCGCGGCACCGTCCCGCTCTTGCGCCGGGCGCGCTGCACGTATGCCGCCATGCCGCGCACCTGAAGCAGCTCCAGCACCTTGCCCGCGAAGACAAACGTCTGTCCCGGCTTGAGGCGCGCGATGAACGATTCCTCGACCGTGCCGAGCGTGCGCCCGCTGCGGTACTTCACCGCCAGCGCCGCGTCGCTGGTGATCGTGCCGATCGCCATGCGGTGGCGCTGCGCGACCTGTCGCGAAGGCACGGAATATCGGCCGGCCTCGTGGACGACGCGCGCATACTCGGGATAAGCGGTGAGCGCTTCGCCGCCGCGCGTGACGAAGTCCATCGCCCAGCGCCATTGCCGCTCGGTCAGCTCGCGGAACGCCCAGGTCGTGCACACCTCCTTGCGCATCGTTTCTTCATCAAACCCGCCGCCCATCGCCACCGTCACCAGATGCTGCACCAGCACGTCGAGCGGGCAGCGCCGCGGCGCCCGCGCCTCGATGGCGCGCTGCGCCACCGCCTGGCGCGCGGCGGTGAACTCGATCAGCTCCAGCGCGTGCGTCGGCACGCCGATGACGCGGCTGACCGCGCCGGGCTGGTGGCCGCTGCGGCCGGCGCGCTGCATGAGGCGCGCCACGCCCTTGGGGCTGCCCACCTGGATCACGCGGTCCACCGGGGAAAAATCCACGCCAAGGTCGAGGCTCGACGTGCACACCACGCAGCGCAGCGTGCCTTCGCGCAGCATGTCCTCGACGCGCTGGCGGATGCGCTGATCGAGCGAGCCGTGGTGCAGGGCGATCTGTCCGAGCCAGTCGGGCTTTTCGCGCATCAGCGCGGCGAACCAGAGCTCCGCCTGCGAGCGCGTGTTGGTGAACAGCAGCGCGCTTTTCGCATCCTCCAATACGTCGATGACCTGCGGCAGCAGGCTCAAACCGAGGTGACCGGCCCAGGGGAAGCGTGCGATGTCCTCGGGCATGACCGTGTCGATGGCGATCGTCTTGGGCGCCTCGCCGCAGATCAGCCGCGCGCGGGCGGCGCGCTGTGGCGTGCCCATGAGCACGTCGAGCGCTTCGTCGAGATTGCCCATCGTCGCGGACAGGCCCCACGTTTGCAGCTTCGGATTCCACGCGCGCAGCCGCGCCAGCGCGAGCTCCGTCTGCGTGCCGCGCTTGGAAGCCATCAGCTCGTGCCATTCATCGACGACGATGCATTCCAGGTGCGCGAAGTGGCGCTTCGCGTCGCTGTAGGAAAGCAGCAGCGACAGGCTCTCGGGCGTGGTCACCAGCGCGGTGGGCAGGCGCTTGCGCTGCTTTGCTTTGATGGAAGACGAGACGTCACCGGTGCGGCGCTGCACGGTCCACGGCAGGCCGAGCGCGTCGATGGGTTGCTGGAGGGTTTGCGTGGTGTCGGCCGCGAGGGCGCGCAGCGGGGTGATCCAAAGAACTTTCAGCGGCGGCGGGTCGGTCGGCCAGTTGGATGGCTCGCCGTGTTCGGCGCACCAGCGCATGAGCGGCGGTAGCCAGGCGGCGTGGGTCTTGCCCATGCCGGTGGGCGCGTGGACGAGGCCGCTTTCGCCGGCGAGGCAGGCGTCCCAGGTGGCGCGCTGGAAGTCGAACGGCGCGGCGGCGTGGGTGCGCTCGAACCAGGCGAGGATGGGGTTGGTGGTGGGGGCGGGGCTGTGCGGCGCGTCGGGGGGCATTGGGGGAGATTGTAGCGCCGAGGGAGCGGCACGGTGGTTGGTGGTGATCCCGCCCTTCGCTTGCAGACTCGCTCAGGACGGGCGTTAACCCCCAACTTCACTTGGCCCCTTGATCCCTCGACCCCTCGGCCCCTTTTTCTACAGCACGCCCTTGGTGGAGGGCACGTCGCCGCCGGTCACGGTGACCGCTTCGCGCAGCGCGCGGCCGAGGGCCTTGAAGATCGCCTCGGCGATGTGGTGGTTGTTCTCGCCCCAAGGGACTTCGACGTGCAGGTTCATCTTCGCGTTCTGCGCCAGGGCGTTGCAGAACTCCTGCACGAGTTGAACGTCGAAGCGGCCGATGGTTTCGCCGGTGATGGCGGGTGCATCGGTGCCGTAGGCGGTCCAGTCGACGCGGAAGACCAGTGCAGCGCGGCCGGAGAGGTCGACGGCGACGCGGGCCTGCGCTTCGTCCATGGGCACAACGGCGTAGCCGTAGCGTTCGATGCCTTTCTTGTCGCCGAGCGCTTCGCCCAGCGCCTGGCCGAGGGCGATGCCGACGTCTTCGACGGTGTGGTGGTCGTCGATGTGGGTGTCGCCGGTGGCGGTGACGTTCAGGCCGAGGCGGCCGTGGCGCGCGACGTGGTTGAGCATGTGATCGAAGAAGCCGACGCCGGTTTGCAGGTTGGCGTCACCGGGGGCGTCGAGGTTGAGCTCGACGCGGATGTCGGTCTCTTTCGTCGTGCGCGTGATGGTGGCGGTGCGGGGCATGAGTGCTCCAGATTGCCGATTGCCAATTGCCGGTTGCCGATTTCAAAAC
>JBMCXL010000084.1:0-10263 GCA_048621015.1 Phycisphaeraceae bacterium | reverse complement strand
GTCCTTCACTATAGCAGTCCGTCATCCGGAGGGGCGGGTTTTGCCCCAGCCGCCGCCGCCGGGGGTGGCGATCTCGAGCGTGTCGCCGGGTTGGACTTGAAGGCTGCATTTGCCGGGAAGTCGTACTTCACTGCCGTCGGCGCGGATGAGCCGGTTCGCGCCGGTTTGCGCGGGTTCACCGCCCTGGAGGCCGTAGGGCGGGTGCGTGCGGCGCTCGGTGAGCAGGGTGACCTCGGCGGGCGCATCGAACACGTACCGGCGCACGAGCCCGTCGCCGCCGCGCTGTCGGCCGGTGCCGGCGGAGTTGCGGCGCACGTGGTAGCTTGCGATGCGGAAGGGGTAGCTGTGCTCCAGTGCCTCGACGGGCGTGTTGCGCGTGTTGGTCATGTGCGTGTGCAGCGCGGAGCCGCCGTCGCTGTGGGGTCCGGCGCCCGCGCCGCCGGCAAGTGTTTCGTAATACGCGAACGGTGGCGTGTCGCCTGTTCCACCGCCGCCGATGGTGACGTTGTTCATCGACCCGCACGACGCGGCGGGCACCTTCTCCGGCAGCACCTGCGCCAGCGCGCCGAACACCACGTCCACGATGCGCTGGCTCGTCTCGACGTTGCCGCCGGCGACGGCCGCGGGGGGTTGCGCATCGACGACGCTGCCGGGGCGCGTGCGCACGGTGACGGGGCGCAGCACGCCGGAGTTGCTGGGAATCTCGGCCGGCGCGAGGCAGCGGAAGGCGTACATCACGGCCGACAGCGCGATGGCGCGCACGGCATTGACGGGGCCGGCGACCTGGTCGTCGCTGTCGCGCAGATCGACGGTGGCGTGGTGGCGGTCGATGCGGAGCGTGCAGCGGATGGCGATGTCGGTGTTTTCATAGCCGTCGTCGTCGAGCACGTCTTCGAAGTGATATTGGCCGTCGGGCAGTTGGTCGATGATGCGGTGGATGAAGCGCGCGGTGTAGTTTTGCAGTGCTTCGGCGCACTGTTCGATGCGCTCGGGGCCGTGCTTGGCGCAGAGTTCGTCCAGGCGGTGCAGGCCGATGTCGAGGGCGGCACGTTGTGCGAGCAGGTCGCCGCGGCGTTCCTCGGGCGTGCGCGAGGCGGTGCAGATGCGCTCGATCGTGGCGGTGTCGAGCGGGCTCGGCGGGATGCGGATGCCTTCTTCGTCGACGGTGCGCGAGATCGGCAGCGAGCCCGCCGTGGCGCCACCGACGTCGGCATGATGGGCGCGGTTGGCGACGAAGAAGCGCGGCGTCTGTTCGTCGGCGACGAAGCAGGGCGCGACCACCGTGATGTCCGGCAGATGCGTGCCGCCGGCGAAGGGGTCGTTGACGACGAAGACGTCGCTGGGCTTCATGTCACCCGGTGGAAAATGTTCGATAACCGCCTGTACCGAGAGCGGCGCGGAGCCGAGGTGGACGGGAATGTGCGCGGCCTGGGCGATCATGTCGCCGCGCGCATCGAACAGCGCGCAGGAAAAGTCGCGCCGCTCCTTGATGTTGGACGAGTACGCCGAGCGCATGAGGCGCACGCCCATCTCCTCGGCGACGGCCGCGAACAGGTGCTTGAACACCTCCAGCTCCACGGCATCCAGCGGCTCAGCGTGGGCGTTCATCATGATTCGCGCTCGATCCAGAGTTGGCCGATGTCGTTGACGGTCAGCGTCCAGCCGCGCGGCAGGGCGGTGGTGGCGGAATATTCGCTGATGATGGTGGGCGTGTCGAAGCGGTCGCCGGCGCGTAGCGCATTGCGCTGCACGTGTCGCCAGGGACGGACGTATTCGCCGTCGTAGACCGGCAGATCGCGCGCGTCGCGGCGCGAGAGGGGGGCGTCGCGCGGCGAAAGCGTCGGCAGGTCGATGTCGCGCTCGCGGCCCCCGCTCTGCCAGCGCGCGGTGACGATCTCGATGGGCTTGTCGGGCGCGGTGTAGCCGTAGAGGCGATGGTGTTCGGCGAGGAACTGCTCGATGGGGTCGCCTTCGTCGAGCGGAACGGTGATCTCGTAGGACTGGCCGGCGTAACGCATGTCGACGCTGCGCTGATCGACTCGCTCTTCGGCACTGACGGATTCACCGGCCATCGCTTCGTCGGCGCGCTGTTTGAGCTGGGCGAGCGTTTTATGCAGGGCGGGATTGCCGCGCAGGTCGTGCGGCGGCTCGATGCGCAGGTGCAGCGCTTGGGAGAAGGTGTGGCGCGGCGCGGCGCTGAGCATGCCGACGGCGCTGAGCACGCCGGGATCGGTCGGCACGAGGACGCGCGTCATACCGAGCGCCTCAGCCAGTCGGCAGGCATGCAGACCGCCCGCGCCGCCGAAGGGCACGAGCGTGTAGTCGCGCGGGTCGCGGCCGCGCTGAAGCGAGATGCGCTGCACGGCGCGCGCCATGGTGGACTGGGCGATGCGCAGGATGCCGAGCGCGGCGTCGAGCAATTCCATGTTCGCATCGTCGGCGATGCGCTGCACCGCCTCGGTCGCCGCGTCGCGATCGAGGCGCAGGTCTTCGCCCAGCGGCTGATCGGCGGGGATGTGTCCGAGTACGAGGTGCGCATCGGTCACGGTGGCGAGCGGCGCGCCGCGCTGCTTACCGTAGCACGCGGGACCGGGATCGGCGCCGGCCGAGTGTGGGCCGACGCGCAATGCGCCGCCGGGATCGAGCCAGGCAATGGAACCGCCGCCTGCGCCGACGGTGTGCATGTCGACGGTGGGCAACCGCACGGGCAGGTCGGCCGCTTCGCCTTCGGTGGTATATGCGGGGCCCGCTTCGCAGAGGGCGACGTCGGTGCTGGTGCCGCCCATGTCGAGCGTGATGATGCGTTCGATGTCGGCGAGGCGCGCGACCGTGGCGGCGCCGACCACGCCGCCGGCGGGACCGGAGAGGGTGGTGCGCACCGGTGCGCGGCGCACGGATGCGGGCGGCAGCGTACCGCCGTGCGAGGCCATGATGCGCAGGTTCGCTTCGCCAAGCTCGTCGGTGAGTCGATCGAGATAGCGCACCATGCGCGGCGCGACGACAGCGTTGATGGCGCACGTCGCGGCGCGCTCGTATTCGCGGTATTCCGGCAGCAGCTCGTGGGAGAGCGTGATGTGCAGACCATCACCGAAGGCGTCGCACAGGGCGGCAGCGATCTGCTGTTCGTGCTGGGGATTGGCGTAGCTGTGCAGGAGGCTGATGGCCACGGAGGCGATGCGCTGCTCGCGCAGGCGCGCGATGAGCGCGTCGAGGTTCTGTTGATCGAGCGGTTGAATGACGCTGCCATCGTGGCGCAGGCGTTCGTGCACGCCGAAGCAGCATTCGCTCGGGATGGGTGGTTCGGGTCGGCGCGGGACGCGCGCGTAGAGGTCGGGGCGGTCCTGGCGCGCGATAGTGAGGGTGTCCTCGAAGCCGGCGGTGGTGATGAAGGCGGTGCGGTCGCCGCGCTGGTGGGCGCGTTCGAGCAGGGCATTGGTGGCGACGGTGGAGCCGTGCACGACGCGCGGCGGTTGATCGGTGCGCGGCGGCTCGCCGGCGATGTGAAGCAGGTGGTCGATGCCTTCGAGCACGGCACGCGCGGGATCGTCGGGCGTGGAGAGGCGTTTGTGTGCGGCGCGCAGGCGATTGGCCTGATCAACGAGGACCAGGTCGGTAAACGTGCCGCCGGTGTCGACGCCGATGCGCATGGAGGGCGGGTGGGTCATGCGGTTTGCGGGGCTCAGGTCGTGTAGTCCGCGTTGATCGTCACGTATTCGCGCGAGAGGTCACACCCTAACCACTCGACCTGCGCCGCGCCGCGGCCGAGCTCGAGTTGGAACGTCACTTCCTTTTTGCGCATCAGCGTTGCCAACCGGCGCAGCTCGGCGCGGCGCAGCGCGGTGGGCATGCCCTGGGCGAAGACACAGATCGGATTGTCCGCGCCGATGTGCAGTGACAGCTTCGTCGGCCGCAGCGCGACGCCGCTGTAGCCCGCGGCCGTGACGATGCGGCCCCAGTTGGCGTCGGCGCCGTGCACCGCCGTCTTGACCAGCGGCGAGTTCACGATCGCCTGCGCCACCCGGTCCGCCTCGCGCTCGCTGCGCGCGCCGGTGATGCGCACGCGGAAGACGCGCGTCGCGCCTTCGCCGTCCTTGACGACCTGGTACGCCAGGTCGCGGCAGAGATCGGTGAGGGCATCCGCGAAGGCGTTGTAAGCCTCCCCGCCATCGTTGATCGAAGCGTTCCCGGCCGCGCCGTTGGCGAACACGAGGACCATGTCGCTCGGGCTGGTGTGCTGATCGACGCTGATGCGGTTGAAGCTGGCGGCGCAGGCGTCGCGCAGCGCGCGCTGGAGCATCGTGGCGGTGATGGCGGCGTCGGTGGTGATGTAGGCGAGCATGGTGCCCATGTTGGGTGCGATCATCCCCGAGCCCTTGGCGATGCCGCCGAGGTTGACGGTCTGGCCGTCGAGGGTGAATCGGCGGCGCGCGGTCTTGAGGGTCAGGTCGGTGGTGAGAATGGCGCGGGCGGCGGCGGCGTCGGCCTCGCGTCCGCGCGCGAGGCGCGGCAGCAGCGTCTCCACGCCGGCGGTGACCTTTTCCATGTCGAGCAGGCGACCGATGATGCCCGTCGAGCCGACGAGCACGTCGCCGGCGTCGATCCCGCTGCTCTGCAGGGCCGGAACGCCGGCGTGCGGCAGGTTGGCGGCGACGAGGCGGCACATCTCCTTCGCGTCGCGCACGCCCTGGTCGCCGGTGCAGTCGTTGGCGTTGCCGGAGTTGACGATGACGCCCCACGCGCGGCCGCCGCGCAGGTGGCGCTTCGAGACGATCAGCGGCGCGCCGGGTGTGCGGCTGGTGCTGAACACGCCCGCCGTGCTGCACTGCCGATCCGAGAGGATCAGCGCCAGGTCCGGCCAGCCCGATTCCTTCAAACCGCAGGTCGTGGCCGCGGCGTAGAAGCCTTTGGGGATCGTGATGTGCCGCGCGGGGGGAGTGCTCATGGTCGCACGTTGTAAACAAATCCTGTCCAGCCGCAAGGGCAGCGGCCAAACTGCTAGAATAATTGTCGGACACGCACGGAAACGCCGCACCGCGCCACCCTCGCTGGCTGGATGCGAGCCACATGCAAAACAGAGGAGAGCGTCATGAGTACCGCCACCGCCACGAACCGCATTGTCGAACTGCTCGGCGACGAGGGCGAAGCGCTGTTGAGCTACCAGGCGCGCGGCATCCGCAAGGATCGGCTGCACCTGCCGGGGCCTGATTTCGTCGACCGCATCGTCGCCGGGACCGATCGCTCGCCGCAGGTGCTGCGCAATTTCCAGCAGCTTCTCGGGACGGGACGCCTCGCGAACACCGGCTACGTCTCCATCCTGCCGGTCGATCAGGGCATCGAGCACTCGGCCGGCGCGAGCTTCGCGCCCAATCCTGACTACTTCGACCCTGAGAACATCGTCAAGCTTGCTATCGAAGGCGGCTGCAACGCCGTCGCCTCCACGCTCGGTGTGCTCGGTAGCTGCTCGCGCCGGTACGCCCACAAGATCCCGTTCATCGTCAAGCTCAACCACAACGAGCTGCTGACGTATCCCAACCAGTACGACCAAGTCATGTTCGGTGACGTGGAGCAGGCATACGACATGGGCGCCGCGGCCGTGGGCGCGACGATCTACTTCGGTAGCGACGAAGCGACGCGGCAGATCCAGGAGGTCAGCGAGGCGTTCCACCGCGCGCACCAGCTCGGCATGGTGACGATCCTCTGGTGCTACCTGCGCAACAGCGAGTTCAAGCAGAAGGAGGTGGACTACCATCTCGCCGCCGACCTGACCAGCCAGGCGAACCACCTGGGCGTGACCATTGAAGCGGACATCATCAAGCAGAAGCTCGCGGAGACCAATCGCGGCTACGAGGCGCTGAAGTTCGGCAAGACGCACGCGAAGGTGTACGACGAGCTGACGCCCGACGATCATCCGATCGAGCTTTGCCGATACCAGATCGCCGGCTGCTACATGGGCCGCGCGCCGTTGATCAACTCCGGCGGCGCTTCGGGTAAGAGCGACTTTCCGGACGCAGTACGCACGGCCGTGGTGAACAAGCGCGCCGGTGGCATGGGCCTGATCTCCGGCCGCAAGGCGTTCCAGCGCCCGATGCAGGAGGGCGTCGAACTGCTGCACACGATCCAGGACGTGTATCTGGATGAGTCGATCACCGTGGCGTGAGCGGGTGATCGAACGGAGTCATTCGTGATCGACTTCTGCTGCGCCCGCCGACTTCCACGCCTTCGTCAAGAAACGCGTGCACGGCTTTCATCGTCGACTTTCCACGGTTGTGGCAATCCTGGATAGAGGTGCGGAGCGCAGCGCTCCTGTGACAATGAACTCCGACGCGTATAAGCCACAGGATGACGCCTCAAAACTGCGACCTGGGATTTTCCAGTTACAAGCGGGCCAGCACAGCGCTGGCCGCTGCGCCACCAGCTCGATCGGTTGGGAAGCGCGGTAACGGGAGCGAAGGGCGTCGTATTATCTGGATCATCCGCGGGCGTGCGGCATTGCATCACCAGCAGGTTCGGCCGGCGGGGTGAGCCGTGCGCAGCGTCGCGGGAGGAACTGGCCGACGACTTGTGCGAGCAAACCGGGAAGATGATGGGTGAGCTCCTGTCCGACTGCCCTAGCGCGGCCGGGGTGCCTGTTGGTGTGCCGCCTGGCGAATACCTTGAAGCATGCCGCGAAAGACCAGCCCGTGCAGTGGCCGCACCGTGTACCAGTACGCCAGCCCGACGAGTCCCCGCGGGCGAAACCGCGCTGTCTGAATCAGCGTGCAACCAGTTTCGGCACCGCGCTCAATGGCGAAAGACAACGTCGCCTCTCCGGGCAACTTCATCTCCGCGTGCAGCGTCAGGTGCGTCGGCCGCTTGATCTCGGTGACGCGCCAGAAATCGAGGGCGTCACCGACGCCGATCGTCTGCGGATGCCGCCTGCCGCGTCGCAGGCCCGGCCCCCCAACAAGTCGATCCATTGCACCGCGCAGCCGCCACAGCCAATTCGCGCCGTACCAACCATGGGCTCCACCCACGCGGCACACCGCCTCGAACACTGCCTCGGCCGATGCGTCCACATGCACCCGCCGCTCATCCACGAACTCCGTACCGCCGGCCCACGGCGCATCACCGGGCAGCGAACCTGCATCGCTCCAGGCCGTCTCGACCTCGTCGCGCTCGTGCTTGCCCAGCGCTGCTTCGACAGCCTCCCGCACGCTCCACAAGCGCTGGGGCATCAACTGCTGGGCGCGCTGATCACGACAGACCACGCGGTTGCGCAGCCCCTCCCCCAGCGGGCGCGCCATGCGATATGGCACCGGTGTAACCAGGTGGATCCACAGCGCGCTCAGCCGTGGTGTAAGCACAGGTACGGGAATGATCCATCGCCGGCGCAATCCCATCGCCTTGGCCGTGATCTGCATCAGTTCGCGGTAGGTCAGCACCTCGGGTCCGCCGATGTCGATGGTCTGCCCGATCGTCTCCGGGACGTCAAGACACGCAACCAGGTCGTGAAGCACGTGGCGCACGGCGATCGGTTGAACCTCGGTGTCGACCCAGCGCGGCGTGATCATCACCGGCAGCCGTTCGACCAGGTAACGCAGGATCTCGAACGACGCCGACCCCGAGCCGATGATCATCGCCGCCCGCAGCACGGTCAGGGGCGTGCACCCACTGGCCAGCACGCCTTCCACTTCTTTGCGCGAACTCAGGTGCTCGCTGAGTTGGTCACCCATCTCGCCAAGCCCGCCGAGGTAAATAATGCGCGGCAGCCCGGCCTGATCGGCAGCGCGGATGAATGCCTCGGCCAGGCGCCGATCCTGCCGTGCGTACGCTCGACCCGCCGCCTGCATCGAGTGCACCAGGTAATAGCTGGCGCAGCAGCCGCGCATCGCTGTTGCAAGGCGATCCGTATCCGTCAACTCAAGCTCCACGACTTCGACACGCGGATCGCTCGCCCACGGTCGACTTGCCAGCTTGCGCGCCGAGCGCACCACGCACCGCAAGCGATAGCCCGCGTGGAGCAGTCGCGGGGCGAGTCGGCCGCCGATGTAGCCTGTGGCGCCGGTCAGCAGGACCACGCCTCGCGCGGGAGAAGCGGATGGCCGCTCATTGACATCCTCAAAGCTGCGCAAGTTCAGCTCGGCTTCTTTCGCTATCACGTGCTGTTGGGCAAGTCCACTGCCAGAATGATAGGCCGCTTCATCCAGGACGCGAAAAGCGCCCGCCGCGCATAGCGGCGGGCGCGGGGGCCAACGAGCGGGAGGCCGTTGGTCCTGGCGCGATCGCGCGCCGGGATGACTCGTCCTGGTTCTATTCGTCCGGGGGCCGCAGCACTGTAGCGATCACTTCATGCCGAACATGTCCTTGAGCACGATCTCGTACGGCGCGGACGGCTTGCTCGGCTGCTTCTCGGCGTCGCGATACACCACGAAAATGTAGAACGGCGTGTCTGGACGAAGCCCGCGAATCTCCTGGCCGGGTTCCGTCCAATCCTTGCCCAACATCAGCGCGCCGCGACCGTCCTCATATGGGCTCACCCACACTTCGTACACCGCCGCGTTCGATGACTCGGTGAAAAAGACCGAGCAGCGCGTGCCGTCGGCGTGCTGGGTCGGCAGCTCGATGTTCGTCACCTCCACCGCTTCATGCACGCCCTCCGCCGCGAGCCTGGCGATCGGGTTCTCAAGGTCGGGCACATCGTCCGGCACCTGCATCTCAACCTGCGCGCGGCGCACCGCTTCGTCCGTCGCATCGAGGGCGGAGGCGTACTCGGCGTAGAGATCGCCGAGCAGCACGTCGTCTGTGCTCACCGGCCGCGGATCGGTCACGTACATGGCGCCCGTGCGGCGCTCAACAATCACCTTCTCCAGTTGCAGCGGCAGATCGACCATCCCGTCGCCTTCGCCATAGGAACCCCACCAGACCGTTCCCGCTTCGCGGAACCTGTCCCAGCCGCTGCTCGCGGGCATTTCGAAGGTGAGATACCGCCAGCCGTCGAACGCGAAGACGCTCCAGTTGTGAATGTCGTCGCAGTTCCACGCGCCCGCCGTGCCCACGCTCAGCCACTTCTCGCCCTTGGCGTCGCGCAGCGCGTAAACCACCCGACCCCAGTCGCTGCTGGCCTTCACCCACAGGCCAAGGTGACTGGCCTTGCCGGGAATCGCGATCGGCGTCTCGGGCACGAGCGTCGTGTAATACGGCATGACGTTCTGATCGCGCGACTGCTCACTCGCCAGCTTCACCGCCAGCGCCTGGCCGCCCGCGTTATTCGGTGCATCCATGGTTTCAACGCTCATGTTGCCGGGGAAGCGCGTGACGAACTCGGCATGACTCTGCTCGTACGCCTCGTCGCGCTCGTCGGTCTGAGTCCAACCGCCGTCACCGAGCGAGGCGATCTTCATACTGTTTGTCGCCGGCGCAGCATCACTGTGGTCGGGGGCGCCGAGTGTGATCTGCTCTTCCCCCGTCAAACCGTACACCCAGACGGGCGAGGTGCTGAGCGTGAAGGTGACGTCCTTGCCGTCGACCTTCACCGGGTCCCGGTTGTCCATGAGGTCGTACACGACGACGGCGTCTGGATTGTCGACCGTAAGAGTGATGGGGCGCGTGCCGCGAATGACCCACATGGCGTGCATGGTCTGGCCGGTCTTGTAGTGCGCGAACTGCATCGCATAGGCGGATCGGCTACCGGTTTCGAGCCACTTGACGTAGTTGCGGCGGTTGAGGTGTCGCGTCATGGTGCCGAACGCCGCGAACGCGGGGCGCGGCGTGCCGCGCGGCAGGCGGTGATTGATGCCGCCGCCATAGTGCTGCTCGCCCCAGTAACTCGCGGATTCGAACGGCGCCCAGCCGCCCATCTGACGATCGACGCCGTAAGCGTAGAGCAACAGCGAATCGCGCACCGAAAAATCGGCGAGCTGACGATCGGTGAGCGCGCCGTCGTACGCTGACCGGCTCGGCCCCTCGTACATCGCCAGGGTCGGGTCGGTAATGCCGACCTCGTTCAACCCGTCGCGAACGAAGTACATCCGGTGCAGCGAGACCTGGTGAATCTGCTGTTCCGGCAACCGCTCGAACACGGGAATATCCACGGCGATGCCCTTGAACAACTCGCGTGCCTTCTCGCTGCGCTGCACGAAGGGAATCGCGAACATCGGATCGCCGTGCGGCAGCATCGGCTTCACATCCGGATAATGCTCCTTGAGGATCGTCGCGCCCTGGATGAACGATTCGAGATACCACTGGAACCGCGCCTCGTCGTGCTCGGACATCTGCCGCGGCGGG
>JBMCXL010000083.1:0-10299 GCA_048621015.1 Phycisphaeraceae bacterium | reverse complement strand
CGCTCGGTGACGTGAAGCCGATCATCGAAGCGGGCGGGGTATTCGAGTACGCGCGTGAGAGCGGGATGCTGGGGTAGGTTGTTGGAACGCGCAGGGTTGTGGGCATTGGACGTCAAGGGAATGGCATGGGCCAGGATGAAGCCGATTTCCCCTATCCGCTCACGGCTCACGCCCACGTGTCCCTGCGCAAACGCCCCATGCCGCTGGAATGGGTCAAACGTACGATTGAACGGCCCGATCACACCGAACCTGATGCCCAGGACCCGGCACTGCGCCATGCCTTGCGAACCATTCCGGAAAATGAGCGGCGCGTGCTGCGGGTGATCTATAATCACACAACCCATCCGTTCCGAGTGGTTACGTTCTATTTCGATCGCCGCATGTCGATCGCCGCATGAAGGGCCAGCTATGAAAGTCAGCTACGACCCGGAAACCGACGCGATGCACCTGGTGCTGCTTGACACGCCCGTTGTCGAGTCGGAGGAGATGCGTCCGGGTGTGATTCTTGACTATGACGAACATGGTCGCGTGGTGGGCATGGAGATCCTGCACGTGCAGAAGAATCTTCCGGGTGCTGATGCCAAGCATCTGGAACTGGATGTGGCTTGAACATCCGCGCGACAACGACGGCGAATCGTAAGCCATGAAACAAAGCCCGGGGCACATGAGCCCCGGGCTTTTTGTGTGCGCAATGGGTTGTCGTGGTGGTGTGCCTCACTCCACGATGAGATCCGCATCGATCGCGATCGCACGGTTCATGTTGAAGTAGTTAGGGCTGGTGGCCATGACGGCTTCGTGCACCTTCTGGTACTGCTCGGGCGTGCCGTTGCCGGAGACGCGCACGGTGTAGTGCAGCTTCTCGTAGCCGGCGGCGACGTTGGGGTCGATGCCGAGGAAGCCGCGCAGGTCGATGTCGCCGGTGGTCTCGATCTCGAGGTGATCGAGCTTGACGCCCATCATGGAGGCGGCGCCGACGTAGGTCGCCATCATGCAGGCGTTCATCGCGGCGAGCAGGTACTCCTGCGGGTTGGCGAACTCGTTATGCCCGAGCAGGGCGTGCGGCTCGTCGATCTGGAGGGTGAAGTCCTGGGGCACGAACTCACCGCCGATGGTGTAGCCGTCCACCTTCGTGTCGGAGCGCGTGCCGCCTTTCCAGTGCGTCTTGACTTTCCAACTCGTCTTGCCCTTGGCGGGGTCGGCCTTGACGGCGCGGATGGTGTCCTTGAGCGCGCCGACGTCGATGCCGTTGATCAGCTCGGTGCTCTGTTGGGTGGTGGTGGCCATGGGTCGGTCTCCTTCTGAAGAAACGGTTGCGGTTGCGGGAGGCGCCGTTGCCTCCCTGTCCGTCAATAAAGTTAGAAGCGCCCTTGGCCCGTGACAGGTCACCGAAAGTCCACCCGGGGTGTACTTGCAGTCACCCTGCGCGGCACGAATAATGCTTGCATGGGAAAGGCGCTGCGCCACAAGTCGGCGGCGGAGCTGTTCGGCGTGCGGTCCGAGCCGCGCAACGCCCGCGACCGGCTGGTGGACACGGCGATCGACCTGTTCTACGACCACGGCTTCCAGGCGGTGGGGCTGGACCAGATCCTCGAAGCCGTGGGCGTGACCAAGACCACCTTCTACAAGCACTTCGAGAGCAAGGACGAGCTGATGGTCGCCGCGGTGGAGAAGCGCGACGACTGGGAGACGCAGGCGTGGCGGCGCGCGGTGCGGCTGGTGGCCGGCGACGACCCGCAGGCGCAACTGCTGGCGTACTTCGACGTGCTGGACATGTGGTTCAACGATCCGGAGTTCGGCGGGTGCATGTTCATCAACACCGCGGCCGAGTTTCCGAACCCGCATGACCCGGTGCACCAGGCGGCGGCCGATCACAAGCGCAAGACGCGCGACGAGTTCCGCAACCTGGCGCGCCGCGCGGGGGCGCGCGCTCCGGACACGTTCGCCGACCTTTTCGCCGTGCTGGTCGAGGGCACGCTCGTGCTGCGCCAGGTGCACGGCCGCAACGACGCCGCGAAGCTGACGCACCATCTCGCCGAACGGCTGGTGGATGAGTACATCCCCGAGCGGCCGGCGCAAGGCTGACGCACGAGCCTTGTATCTCCCACGTGTTTACTTATCTCAATAGCCCGCCCCCAACGGGGGCGCGGCGGCGCTCGAATACCTTTGCGGCGCCGATGGGGTCTTCAAGCGTCACCGCGCCCCCGTTGGAGGCGGGTGATGTGAGCCGGTATGAGACGGCGCGCATTGGTGCGTGAATCCCCGGAGTGGTGAGCTTCGTGTGCGGGGCGTAGAATCTCCCTCCAATCCGTTGGACCGTCCGTGACCCTTGTGGTGATGGAGAGAAAGGACCCCGCTCATGCAAGCGACCAAGCCGCAACTGCTCAGCCCGGCCTACCTCGAGGAGAAGCACCAGGCCGGCCTCACCTACGCCGACTATCTCGCCACCGGCACCGACGATCAGCAGGCGAACTGGCGGCGAATCTACGACTCCGTCGGACTCACCCACCACCAGCACGAGCTGGTCGGCGCGTTCACCCGCCGGTTGAATGTCATTTGCCTCTCCGGCATCTGGTGCGGCGATTGCGTGCAGCAGGTTCCGCTCATCCAGCACATCGCCGAGGCGAACGGGGATGCGATCGACCTGCGCTTCCTCGACCGCGACGAGCACGCCGACCTCCAGGCCCAGGTGACGATCAATGCCGGCAACCGCGTGCCCGTGCTGATCTTCTGTGCCGAGGACTACGAGTTCGTCAGTTGGTTCGGCGACCGCACGCTTTCGCGCTACCGGGCGATGGCGAACAAGCAGCTCGGCGGGGCATGCCCGCTGCCGGGGGCGCCGGTGGCCCAGGACGAGCTGGACGCCACGCTCCAGGACTGGCTCGACGAGTTCGAGCGGGTCCATCTGCTGCTGCGGCTCAGCGGGCGCTTGCGCCAGAAACACGGCGACTGACCGGGGTTACAGTTTCGTCGATGCAGCGGTCCTTGCCATCGCCGGTGCCTGTGGGTAGACTTCCCGGCTTTCGATCGGCCCGTCCGGACTCCGGGAGGCGAAATCGCCATCACGAAGGGGTCCGCCGGGGCCGCACGGCGGCGTGACGAGGCCTGCGGTGGCCCGCGACCGTCCGCCGGGGCGAGGGAGAGTTCTCGTGGCCAAGAAGAAGTCCACAACGCGCAAGTCCAGCACCAGCAAGCGCCAAAGCGCCAGCGGCGCCAGTGCGTCCAAGACCGGCAGGAAGACCTCCAAGGCCGCCGGGAAGACTGCCAGCGCATCCACCCGCAAGTCCGCCGGTAGCGGCACGCGCAAGCGCAAGACGTCCACCACCGCCGCGGCCGGCAAGAGCACCGGCAAGACGACGAAAAAGACCAGCAGCAAATCGACCCGGTCCACCGCCGGTTCGAGTCGTTCACGTACGTCCACCACCACCAGCAAGGAAGCGGCCGCGTCGGCCAAGGCCACGCGGACCAGCGGGGATGCCAACTCCATGAGCAAAAAGACCTCCGCCGCGAGCAAGGACGCTCGCACCCGGTCCTCCACCAAGACCCAGTCGACCAAGACCGAGTCCACCAAGACCCAGTCGACCAAGACCCGGTCCACCAAGACCCAGACCCGCAAGAAGCGCACCACCAGCCAGCCGCCCGCCCCCGCCCCCGCGCCGACGCCCATCGGCGCCCATCCGGTCGGCGGTGTGCCGCACGAGAACGGCCAGCGCCTCAGCGATGACCAGCTCCGGAAGGTCAAGACCGGCCTGACCAAGCGCGACCTCGAGAAGTTCCGCAAGCTCCTGCTCGAAAAACGCGCCGAGCTGGTGGGCGACGTCGAGTCGCTCCAGATCGACGCCCGCAACGACGATGCGTCCATCTCCTACGAGCACATGGCCGACGTCGGCAGCGACAGCTACGAGCAGGAGTTCACGCTCGGCCTGGTCGAGTCGGAGCGCAAGCTGCTGGGCGAGATCGACGAGGCCCTGGACCGCATCAGCAAGGGCACCTTCGGCGTCTGCGTCCAGTCCGGCGAGCCGATCAGCAAGGCCCGCCTCGAAGCCAAGCCCTGGGCCAAGTACACCATCGAGGTGGCGCGCGAGCGCGAGAAGCGCGGCCTGAACTGAGCGGCGCCCGCCAATCGTTCACGGCGAGCCGGGCCGTCCTCAGCCCGGACGCCTCCGACGACCGTGGCGGTTTCGATCCTTACAGGATGTTCCGGCCGACCGGCCCGGGGACGGGCCGGCTCGTATCGGTGTGCTCCCATGCAGGGGGCAGGGCTCACGTGAACCTTGGCGGCGACTTCTGGCCGATACAATTCTGCAATGCCCGAGCAAGACGCGAGCTACCCGATGCAGCGCGACGAGGCGGACCGCGAAGGTGCGGCGGTGGATGACGCCCCGCGCGCCGGCCGGTCACGCCGCGCCCTGCTGGTCTTCGCCGTGGTCGCCCTGGCGGTGCTCGCGGCCGACCTGGCGCTGAAGTACGCCGCGTTCCACCACGTCGCCGGCCAGCCCGTGCAGCTCGACCCCGACAACCCCCATCACCAGCTCATCCCTCCGCACGACCCGATCACCGTCGTCCCCGGCATCCTGAGCCTGCGCCTGACCACCAACACCGGCGCGGTCTTCGGCGTGGGCAAGGGCGGGCAGTGGCTGTTCATCCTCGTCAGCGTCGTTGCCGTGGGCGTGATCCTGCACCTGTTCTGGCGCAGTCCGGCGCGGGCGCGCGTGCTGCACCTGGCGCTGGCGCTGATCCTCGCGGGGGCGCTGGGCAATCTCTACGATCGGCTGAAGTATTCGGCCGTGCGCGACATGCTCTACCTGTTTCCCGAGGCGGAGTTGCCGTTCGGCTGGCGCTGGCCGCGCGGGATGGACGAGCTGTGGCCGACGGTGGCCAACAGCGGGGCGGCGCAGCTTTATCCGTGGGTGTTCAACCTCGCCGACGCGGCGCTGCTGCTGGGCGTGGTGATGATCATCGCGATCACGTGGTGGCGCGAGCTGCGCGGACGAATCGGCGAATCAGCCCGCGATTGAGCGGGCCGTCGGCATGGTCGCCTTCCGCGCGCTCCGGGTGCCATTGCACGCCAAGATAAAAGGGCCGTTCGCCCGGCGGAGCGTCGATCGCTTCGATCACCCCGTCCGGCGCGGTGGCGATCGTGCGCAGACGCCCGGGGTCGGCGACGGCCTGGCGGTGGTGGGAATAGATGTTTCTGGTTTCTGGTGTCTGGTTTCTGGTTTGAGGTTCGAGCAGGACGGAGTTCTCTACGTTGAGGACAATCGCGTGCGCGCAGCCGTCAGCGTGCAGCGCGGCGCCGTCGTCGAGCGTATCGCGCAGATACTGGTTCAGCTTGCCGCCGGCGTGCAGGGCCATGAGCTGCATGCCCAGGCAGATGCCCAGCGCCGGCTTGGCGGGCACGCGCTCGAGCGCGTCGAGCAGGGCGAGCTCGAACTGCTGGCGCTGCGCGTCGATGCGCCGCGCCTGCGGATGCGTCGCCTCGCCGAACGGCTCCATCGCCGGGTCGTCGCCGCCGGTGAGGATCACGCCATCGCACAGCGCCACGTATTCGCCCGCCAGCTCCGCGCGCTGCGGCAGGGCGATCGGCAGACCACCCGCTTCAGCGACAGCATCGATGTAGGGCTGACTCACGCGCAGGCGCGGCGGCGCGGGTGCATCCGGGTCGTTGTCCATCGTGATGCCGATGATCGGCGGGCGCGACATGGCGCGATTGTAATGCATGCGTCGCGGATTGTTACGATGAGGCATCGAACGGGTCGATCGGTACGGCGCCCTGGCGCCTGTTCTTCAAGGATCTCCTGCTTATGTACACCGTGCTGACGACGTGTCCTCCTTACGGCAGCCGCAATGTGGGCGACAAGCTCATTGAGCAGCGCATGAAAGAGCTGGTGCAGCGTGAGAAGGGGGAGGCGGAGTTTGTCACGATCTTTCGCGAGGAGCCGTTGGACGATCATCTTGACCGGATCAACGCGAGCCGGGCGGTGCTGATGCCGGCGTTTCCGGTGCGCGACACGCCGATGCATCCGGGGACGTATCGGCTGGTGGAGGATCTGCGTCGGATCGAGCCGCCGTTGATACCGATCGGCGGCAACTGGAACGTGTATCCGGGTGATGCGCAGAGTCGGCGTTTCGTGCGGTATTCCGAGCCGACGGTGGCGTTTCTGCGTCACGTGGCGGGGCAGGTGGCGCAGCTTTCCTGCCGGGAGTACGGCGTGTGCGCGGTGCTGGCGCGGCACGGCATCGAGAACACGGCCATGACCGGCGACCCGGCATGGTACGACCTGGCGAGCATAGGCAAGCCGATGCATCGGCCCGCGCGCATCGAGCGCGTGGCGTTCAGCCCGCCGCTGAGTCCGTACTATGCCGACCAGGGCGAGCAGATCATGCGCATGCTGGCGGCGCAGTTTCCCGAGGCGCAGCGCTATTGCGCCATGCATCTGGCCGATGCGGCCACGTCCGGCGACGCGCAGGATCAGAAGGCGGAGAACAGCGCCGCGATGAGCCCGGACGTGGCGCGGAAGAACCGGCGCATGCGCGAGGTCGCGGTGGAGCTTGGCTTCGAGGTGATGGAGCTGGCGGGGCGGCTTGAAGGCATGGCGGCGTATGACGGGATGGACCTGCACGTGGGTTATGAATGTCACGCGCATCTCTACTTTTTCAGCAAGCGCCGGCCGAGCGTGCTGATCGCCGAGGACGCGCGCGGCGTGGGGTTCAACGAAACGCTGGGGGTGGGCGGGTTCACCGGCTTTCAGCGCGCCCAGTCGGAGGCCGCCGCGCCGCGCAAGACGCTGACGTCCGGCTACTGCACGAGCCTTGCCGAGCTGGCGATCGCGCCGCCGCGGCTTGAGGTGCACGAGGCGGTCCGGCAGTTCCTCGAACAGGAGCTGGCCAACGGGTTTCGGCGGTATGTCGGGTTGGCGGGTTATCTCGACGAGATCTACGAGCAGGTGATGCGGCCGTTCATCCGCGCGCTGCCGTGAGCGCGGCCGCCGAGGCGCGGCCCTGCTACAATGCCGCGCCTCATGAGCAAGAAAACCGACCACGCCTGGCAGCAGTGCATTGACCCCGACTGCAACGCGACGTTCGGCATCGACGAGGTGCACGTCGCCTGTCCGCGCTGCGCGGAGCGCGGCGGGACCTCGCTGCTGGATGTGCGCTATGACTGGTCGAAGTGCGCGCCGCCGAAGGCCCTGACCGACTTCGAGCATCGCTGGGCGACCAAGGGCTGCGGCGGGCCGGGGGCGCTGGATTTCTCCGGCGTGTGGCGGTTTCGCGAGTTGATGCCCTTTTATCGTGATGAGAGCGACATCGTCACCATCGGCGAAGGGCGCACCAACCTGCAACAGGCCGACATGCTCGCCGAGCAGATCGGCTTCGGAGCCGGCAACCTGTTCCTGCAATACGAAGGCCTCAACCCCTCCGGCTCGTTCAAGGACAACGGCATGACCGCCGCGTTCACGCACGCGCGCCTCGTTGGCGCGCAGCGCGTCGCGTGCGCGTCGACCGGCAACACCAGCGCGTCGCTGGCCATGTTCGCCACGCTCGGCCGCATGCTCGGCATCGTCTTCATCGGCTCGGGCAAGATCGCCTACGGCAAGCTGTCGCAGGCTTTGGATTACGGGGCGCGCACGCTGCAGATCCAGGGCGATTTCGACGCGTGTCTGCGCCGCGTGCGCCAGATCGCGGTCGAGCGGCCGGAGATGGGCATCTACCTGATGAACAGCGTCAACCCGTTCCGCCTCGAAGGGCAGAAGGCGATCATGTATCGCGTGCTGGAGGCGCTGGACTGGGACGTGCCGGACTGGATCGTGGTGCCGGGGGGGAATCTCGGCAACTGCTCGGCGTTCGGCAAGGCGTTCACCGAATTGCGCGAGCTTGGGTTGATCGATCGTGTGCCGCGGCTTGCCGTGATCCAGGCGACGGGCGCGAACCCGCTCTACACGCTTTACACGGAGCGCGGCGTGCGCTGGAACGGCGGGCGCTACGATCGTGATGCAGTCAAGACCTATTACGGTGAGCGCGAGGCGGCGGGTGCGCATGCGCAGACGGTGGCGAGCGCGATCGAGATCGGCCGGCCGGTGAATCTGAGCAAGGCGCTGCGCGCGCTGGACGTGATGGACGGCGTGGTGCGCGAGGTGGACGACGAGACGATCCTGGAGCACAAGGCGCTGGTGGGGCGGTACGGTTTCGGATGCGAGCCGGCGAGCGCGGCGTCGGTGGCGGGGGCGCGGCTGCTGCGCGAGGAGGGTGTGATCGGCGCGGGCGAGCGGGTCGTGTGCATCCTGACGGGGCATCAGCTCAAGGACCCGGACGCGACGGTGAAGTATCACACGGGCGTGGACACGAAGGCGGCGCAGGCCAGCGCGCCGCGCGTGGAGCCGAAGGGGCGGCTGGCGAATCGGCCGATCCCGGTGGCGGACGATCTGGAGGCGATTGTCGAGGCGATCGGCGCGGCGGCGGGGGACGTGCCGGCGGTGGGGGGCGACGCGGCGCCGGGCGTGCCGGTGAGCGAGTATTTAGCGGGACGGGGGCCAGCAGCCGGTGGTGTCATGTTTGGCCGGCCGATCAGTACTCTCTCCCTCTCGGAGAGGAGGGGGTAGGGGGGGTAACAACAACCGTGCATCTGTCTCGCGCAGCATACGCTTGGTTGCTGGCGATCCCCTCACCCGCCTCGTCGGACTTTTACAGGCGAATGTTGCCGCGCCTGCTCGGCACCCTCTCCCGGGGGGAGAGGGTTGCGTTCCGTAGTTCTTGAGAGGACCCGTCGCGGCTGCTATCCTCTACGGCTTGTCGCCGTCGCGTGGCGGCCTTGGTTCGCGTGACGGCATCCCTCCCGTTCCGGCACAACCATTCGAAGGGCGCCCGGCCAAGGCGGACGCCCAGAGAAGACACGGAGCACCCTGACATGACCGAGCAGCCCGACTTTCAACTGGGCACCCTTGCGCTGCACGCGGGCCAGGCCCCCGATCCCGCGACCAACGCCCGCGCGGTGCCGATTTACGCCACCACCAGCTACACCTTCAACGACGCCGACCATGCCGCGGACCTGTTCGCCCTCAAAGAGCTGGGCTACATCTACTCGCGGCTGATGAACCCGACGGTCGACGTGTTCGAGAAGCGGCTGGCCGCGCTCGACGGCGGCGCGATGGGTTTAGGTTTTGCTTCGGGCCAGGCGGCGATCAACGCGGCCATCCTCACGATCTGCCACAGCGGCCAGAACTTCGTGTCCGCCACCAGCCTCTACGGCGGTACGTGGACGCTGTTTACCCAGACCTTCCCCAAGCTCGGCATCGAGGTGCGCTTCTTCGATCCCAACAAGCCGGAGGAGATCGACAAGCTCGTCGATGAGAACACGCGCTGCGTGTACATGGAGTCGATCGGCAATCCGAAGAACGACGTGCCGGACTTCAAGAAAATCGCCGACACCGCGCACAAGCATGGCCTGCCGGTGCTCTGCGACAACACCGTGACCACGCCGATGCTGCTGCGCCCCATCGAGCACGGCATCGACATCGTGGTGTATTCCACGACCAAGTTCATCGGCGGCCACGGCACGCACATCGGCGGCGCGATCGTCGACAGCGGCAACTTCAAGTGGGCCGACAACCCGGAGAAGTGGCCCGAGTTCTGCGCGCCGTCGCCCGCGTATCACGGCGCGATCTTCGTCGAGGCCGTGGCGCCGCTCGGCAACGTCGCCTACATCATGCACATCCGCACGCACTGGCTGCGCGACACGGGCGGGACGATGAGCCCGTTCGCCGCGTTCCTGTTCCTGCAAGGCCTGGAGACGCTGCACCTGCGCATGCCGCGCCACTGCGAGAACGCGCAGAAGGTCGCCGAGTACCTGGAAAATCACGAGCTGGTCGAGTGGGTCAACTACCCCGGCCTGCCGAGCCACAAGGACCACGCCAGCGCGCAGAAGTACCTGCCGAGCGGCGCGGGCGCGATCCTGGGCTTCGGCATCAAGGGCGGCATGGAGGCGGGCAAGCGCTTCGTGAACAGTTGCAAGCTCGCGAGCCACCTGGCCAACATCGGCGACGCCAAGACGCTGGTCATCCACCCCGCTTCCACCACGCACAGCCAGCTCACCGAAGAAGAGCAGGCCCGCACCGGCGTCACCAACGAATACGTGCGCCTGTCGATCGGCATCGAGGACGTGGAAGACATCATCGCCGACATCGACCAGGCGCTGAAAGCCTCGCAGGAAGCGGTGGCTGTCTGAGTTTCGAATGTCGAATGATTGCCCCAATGTCCAATGACGAATCTCCAACCCGCTAACCTCAACCCCCCTCCCTTGAGAGA
>JBMCXL010000082.1:0-10302 GCA_048621015.1 Phycisphaeraceae bacterium | reverse complement strand
GATGACGCGATTTGCCTATCTCACCGACACGCACCTGGGCTGCGACGAGACGGGCTATCAGCTTCAGCCGCGCTATCACGGGCGCGATCTGGCGGCGCTGTTCGAGGGCCTTGCGCGCTGGATCGAGGAGCAGGCGATCGATTTCGTCGTGCACGGCGGCGATCTGACCGATCACGGCAGCGATGACGAGATCGAACGAGCGCGCGAGCTGTGTGCGCGCCTCGGCGTGCCGGTGCATCTGTGCCTGGGCAATCACGACCTGGAGGCGCCGGGCGCGATCGAGCGCTGGCGCGCGTGCGGGGAATTGTTGCCGAGCGGCGCGGATTGCTTTCGCCTCGACGCCGGCGACGCGGCCGTGGTGGTGACAGCGCATCACTGGCATCCGCATGTCGATTACCAGTGGCTGCGCGACGATTCGCAGACGCCGCGCATTGATGCGCAGCAGGAAGCGCAGCTCGATGCGCTGCTCGGTGACGAGACGCGCCCTGTCATCGCGGTGACGCACGCGCCGCTCAATGCCGTGCCATGCGCGCAGACCGGCGACGCGGAGCCGTTCCATCCGCCGCACGCGCCTTACCTGGCCACGTGGCGTCGCCTCGCCGAGCGCCATGCGAACCTGCGCCTCGTGCTGACCGGCCACAACCACGCGCACAGCCAGCACGACCACGGCTCGTTCGTCTCCTGCACGACGGCGGCGTTCAATGAGGCGCCGGCGCAGCTCCGCCTGATCGAGATCGCCGACGGCCGCATCGTCGCGCGCACCGTTGCGCTCGCCGAGGCTCTGGACCTGCCGCGCGACATCGACCCGGCGAAGGCGTGGACCGTCGGCCGCGCCGCGGATCATCATCTACGGATTGCGCTCGAGCGCGTGTGAACGCCGGGCACCAATTCACGAACACGGGATGTACCATGTCGAACCCCCCATCCAATGAACGCTGGATCACCGATCTCGGCGGCGCGCTGCCCGAAGATGCCGCCGACCACGTGCCCCGGCCCGGCCGATGGACGGTGATGTCGTACGAGACCGCCGCCGCGTCGGGCAGGCTCGCGATGGCGCTGCCTGACAGTGATGCGCCGTCGTTCACGATCCCGCTGCGCGCCGTCGGCACGTATCGCATTGAGCTTGGCCTGGTGTTCGATCACTGCGATCAACTGCTGGCGAAGCTCGCCGGCGAGCGCGCGTTCGATCGGCTGACGCACGCGCCGGTCGCCGTCAAACACGCCATTGAGTCCGTGCCGTGGCGCACCGTGACGCTCACCGGCGACGAGTCGCTCGTGCTCGCGCAGCAACGCGGCCGGCGCGCCGCGGTGGCGTGGGTGGCGCTGATCCCCGAGACGGTGACTGACCCGCCGCGCGGCGCGTCGCGCTATCTGGTGCACGTGACCGACGACGGCCTGCCCGGGAACTGGGGCCCGCCGATCGACGATGAGAACCACGTCTGGATGATCGAGCCCATGGCGCGCACCGGCGTCAACATGATCTCGCGCGGCATCGACCTCGGCGGCACCGCCAACTACGCCACGCGACTCGACCACCTGCGCGCCGATACGCACCACATGCTCGATGAAGTGATGTCGCGCCCCGTCGACCGCGACACCGTCGAGATCCTGCACGATCACATCCAGCGCGGCTTCTGCGCGCCGAAGCGCTATTTCGAGCTGGCGCGCGAGCACGGCATGCAGGTGTTCGGCTACCACCGCATGGCCAAAATCCACGCGCTGCCGCCATACCACCACATCCGCTCACACTTGTACGACCAGCGTCCCGACCTGCGCTGCGTCGACGTCACCGGCGCGGCGGTCAACCGTCTCAGCATGGCGCACGAGGAAGTGCGCGCCGAGTTCATCGACCTGCTGCGCGAGTCGATCGACCTTGGCGCCACCGGCGTCAACAACGTCTTTGCGCGCGGCCTGCCCGTCGTGCTGCACGAAGCGCCCGTGCGCGAGCTGATCCAGCAGCGCCACGACGTCGATCCCTGGACACTCAACGACGACGATCCGCGCGCCGTCGCCGCGCGGACCGCCTTCGTCACGCAATACATGCGCGAGCAGCGCGCCGCGCTCGACGTCCGCCCTGATGGCGAGCGCCCGCGCATCATCGCCACCGTCCCCGCCACGCGCGAGATCTGCGGCTTCTTCGGCCTCGATCCCGAAGCATGGGCGCGCGAGGGATTGATCGACGTGCTCTGCCCCTATCGCTGGGGCTGGGATGCCGCCGACACGCCGCTGGAGATGGATTATTTCGCGGAGGCGGTGCGCGGCTCGACGGTACAACTGCTGCCGGTCATCAACACCTGGCGCGGGCGCGACCCGGCGGCGCTGATCGAGCGCGCCCTGGAACTGACCGCCTGGCCCGTCGACGGGTTCACCGTGTGGGATCGGTTTTTCTCCGGCCCGGTGTTCCGCGAGGCGATCGCGAGCCTGCACGATCCCGAGGTGATGCGCGACACGCTGCGCCGTCTCCGCGCCGGCCGGCGCACCTTTACGTTCCAGTCGCTGGCCGGCACGGCGGAAGCGAAGTATCCCTACGGCTGGGCGATGTGACCGCGCCGCGACGGCAGGGGGGGCCGGCCCCGTTGGCACCCGGCTCGCAAGCATCCCGTGGCGCCTCCGGCCCCCTTGCCGGCTACCCCGGTTCGCTACCCTTGACTGAAATTCGGGTATAATAAAATTTCCGGCAGGGTTGATCGCTCGTACGGAAAAGGCGAAAAAGTCGTGGATTTCGCCGTGGCCCGTCCGAGTGCGGGGTGTTGCCCCGGCGGCGGGCTCGCAGTGGGACACGTCAGGAGTTTTCAGCCGTTTCAGCCGTCTCGGCATTTCAGCAGGAGTTCACGGCACGGCCGAATCATTTCACCTCGTCGCTGACAGAAGAAAGGACAGATCGACATGCGCGTGCGAGAATGGATCAACAACAATTCGGTGATCACTACGGTCGTCGCGGCAGTGCTGCTGGTGGTGGCATTGAGCGTGGTGGCCATGCAGTTGCGCGGGCCGACGTATCAGCCGACGGAAGTCTATTTCTGGGACCTCGGCACCGAGGAGCCGTTCGTGCTGACCAGCGATCAGACCCCGCCCGTGGAGGCGCCCTCCGGCGACCGCGGCGTGCGGGCGCACCTGTACACCTGCGGCGAGTGCACGCCCGACGAGTGGTTCGGCTATCTGGAAACGCTCACCAAGGAAGCCAAGCAGGCGCAAATGAGTGAGGATGTCCTGCCCGAGGAGGAGGACCGCCTCGTGCGCGCCCTCGATGGCGAGCGCTGGGTGCCGTACTTCAGCGAGCAAGGCATGGCGATCCAGGACCGCGTCTACGCCAGCAACTGCGGCGACGCCGAGACGCTGCCCGAGCAGTGCCTGCCCACCGACGAATGAGCCGAGGGGTGTCGCCGGGTGGAGCCTTTGCGCCGGGTGTCACATCACCGCGCGCTTATTTCGCTTGACTTGCCGGCGCGCCTGCGGCAAGCTTTTAGGTGAAGCCCTTCAGGTCGCACCGCTCCGTTCGGATTGCGGCGGCCTGGGGGGCCGCGCTGGCCGGTGCTGGCGGCTTTGCTCCGATGCGGGGCGAAGCACGCGGTTTCATCTCCCGGGCGCATCGCCTGCCGGCGCGGTTGAGTTCGCGATGTCAGTCGCTTCGCGGTGTCGACGGTCGCTATGGTGTCGGTCGGTTCGCGCATCTCGCCGGGGGAAGGAGTTGCTCATGTGTCGTTGCGTTTTCGTGTCGAAAAGAGGATTCACGCTCATCGAGCTGTTGGTGGTGATCAGTATCATCGCCTTGTTGATCGCGCTGCTGTTGCCGGCGCTTGCCTCGGCGCGCGAGACGGCGCGCGCGATCCAGTGCGGGTCCAATCAGCGGCAGATCTTCCTGGGCTTTTTCAATTACGTGGAGGATCACGATCAGTGGTGGCCGGTGAGCGGCTACAACCACAACGTCCTCTGGTCGCGCATCGCAATGCATCACCTCAACCTGCGCTATGTCGGCGAGCAGAGCGTCAACATTGGCGACTTCGACTGGAACGACGGCCCCGGCCCGCAGGGCTACGGCACCGACCTCTACACCCGTGACCTGTACGCCAAGGATCGACCCAACACGATCATGCAGTGTCCCACCGACGATCTCACCAACGCCTGGGGCGGCGAGAACGCCACCAGCTATCGCTTCAACTCCGGCTACTCCTACGGCTGGGGCATGGGCGTCTCCGACAGCTACACCACCCACTCCTACGCCCGCCACGACAAGTGGGGCCGCGTGCGCACGCCCATGATCGTCGAGCCCGCCACCACGTTCATCATCGGCGACGGCGTGCCCAACGGCGGCAGCTACGAGTACAACATCCAGAACCTCGGCAACATCAGCCGCGCCGCGGACTACCACACCGGCGGCGCCAACTTCCTCTGGCTCGACGGCCACGTCACCCACATGCAGAAGGACCAACTCACCAAGGACCACTTCGATCGCCGCGAGTAAACGCAGGCGCGCCGCCCGCGGCCGTCTGGCAGCCGTGCGCGGCTTTGCGGATGTGTGGCCCGGTTGAACCCCCGCGCGAATACCCCGCGGAAGGCGCCTCCGTCGCCATCCGCGGGTTTTCGGGTGGGTTTGAACGGTGCAGGGCCGTCGCACCACTCCGTTAAAACTCGCGCATGGCGAGTCCGCGAGCCTTTCGGGGGGGTCGCCCGTCCCGCGCCTGGCCGTTTCCTCCTGTGATACACTGTCGCCCATGGACGAACGCGACGTGGGCGCCAACATCCGCCGCCGGCGCGAAGCCGCCGGCCTCACGCTCACCGCGCTGGCCGAGCGCGCCGAGCTGACCAAGAGCACGCTCAGCAAGATCGAGACCGGTCGCACTTCCGCGCCCGTCTCCACCCTCCTGCGCATCGCCGACGCCCTCGGCGTGCCGCTGGCCGAGTTCTTCCTCGAGCCGCGCGACGATCCGCCGTTCGTGCTCACGCGCAAGGGCGAAGGCCGCATCATCACGCGCGACGGCTCGCGCTTCGGCTATGCCTACGAAGCGCTCGCCCTTGAAATGCAGCACAAGCGCGCCGAACCGTTCCTGCTCACCATCCGCCCCGGCGATCCCGTCGGCCACTTCCGACACGGCGGCGAAGAATTCATCCACATGCTCGCCGGCCGCCTCGCCATCACCGTCGGCCAGCACGAGCTCACCCTCCGCCCCGGCGACAGCCTCTACTTCGACCCGCGCCACGAGCACACCACGCGCGTGCTCGGCAACAAGCCCGCCAAATTCCTCTGCATCTTCGTGCAGGACACCCACAAGCCGCTGGGCGAGCGCAGCGAGCCCCGCGGGGCCACCACGGAAACCGTCCCATGATCGAGATCGACCTCACCGACAAGACCGCCGTCGTCACCGGCGCCAGCCAGGGCATCGGCGAAACCACCGCGCGCCGCCTGCATGCCGCCGGCGCCAACGTCGTCATCAACTATTTCGATGACGGTCCCAACCGCGCCAACGCCGAGCGCATCTCCGCCGAACTCGGCGACGGCGCCGTGGCGCTCGGCGCCGACGTGCGCGACCTGGCGCAGATGGAAACGATGCTCGACCGGGCCGTGGAGTGGTTCGGCAGCCTCGACATCCTCGTCAACAATGCCGGCATCCTGCGCGACCGCACGCTGAAGAAAATGAGCGAGCAGGAGTGGCAATCGGTCATCGACACCAACCTCACCGGCGTCTTTCACGCCTGCAAGGCCGCGGCCAATCGGATGAACGACCACGGCCGCATCGTCAGCATGGCATCCATCGCCGCGTCGGTCGGTTTCTTCGGCCAGACGAACTATGCCGCGGCGAAAGCGGGCGTCGAAGCGATGATGCGCGTGCTCAGCCGCGAGCTGGCTCGCCGCCACATCACCTGCAACACCGTCGCGCCCGGTGTCGTGCTCACCGACATGGGCCGGTCCATCCCCGAAGACGTGCGCGAGCAGATGCTGCCCAACATCCCCCTCGGCCGCTTCGGCGAACCCATCGAGATCAGCAACGCCATCCTCTTTTTCTGCAGCGACCTCGCCACCTACATCACCGGCCAGACCCTCCACGTCAACGGCGGATGGTACGCGTAACAAGTTTTAGCCACAGATAAACACAGATGAACACAGATAAAAAAGATTCTCAAAAACCAACTCCCTTATGAAGCGACGCGACTTGTCGCGTTTCCGCGCCTTCGCGAAAACTTTGGAACCCATCCAATGCAACGCGATCAAAAACTCACCACCGCCGCCGACGCCGTCGCGCTCATCAACGACGACCAAACCATCGCCACCAGCGGCTTCGTAGGCGCCGCCCACCCCGAAGCCCTCACCGCCGCGCTCGAACAACGCTTTCTCGACACCGGCAAACCGCGCCAACTCACCCTCACCTACGCCGCCGGCCAGGGCGACGGCAAAACGCGCGGCCTCAACCACCTCGCCCACGAACACCTCATCAAACGCGTCGTCGGCGGACACTGGGCCCTCGCCCCCGCGCTCGGCCAGCTCGCCAACGACAACAGGATCGAAGCCTACAACTTCCCCCAGGGCGTCATGTGCCAGCTCTTCCGCGACATCGCCGCCGGCCGCCCCGGCTGCATCACGCACGTCGGCCTGGAAACCTTCATCGACCCCATCCATTGCGGCGGCCAACTCAACGAACACACCACCGAAGCGCTGGTCGAGCGCGTCACCCTCGGCGACCGCACCTGGCTCTGGTACAAGGCGTTTCCCATTCACGTCGCGCTGCTGCGCGCCACCGCCGCCGACCCGTGGGGCAACCTCGTCATGGACGAGGAAGTCATCATCGGCGAAGCGCTGCCGCTCGCGCAGGCCGCGCGCAACCACGGCGGCCTCGTCATCGCACAAGTGCAGCGCCTGCTTGACGAGCCCGTGCCCCCGCAACATGTGCGCGTGCCCGGCATCCTCGTCGATCACATCGTCCTCGCAAACGACGGCGAGCACGACCAGACCTTCGCCGAGAAGAACAACCCCGCCTACTACACCGCGCCGAGGTCATCCGACATCGGCCGCGACCTCGAACCGCTCGCGCCCGGCCCGCGCCGCATCATCGCCGCACGCGCCTGCATGGAAGTGCCCGAAAACGCCATCGCCAACCTCGGCATCGGCATGCCCGAAGGCATCGCGCGCATCGCCGCCGAGCGCGGCTGGCTCGATCGCTTCACGCTCACCGTCGAGAGCGGCCCCATCGGCGGCATGCCCGCCGGCGGCCTGTCGTTCGGCGCGGCCGTGCATCCCAAGGCCATCATCGATCAACCCGCGCAATTCGACTTCTACGACGGCCGCGGCCTCGACTTCGCCGCCCTCGGCGCTGCGCAAATTGATGCCGCCGGCAACGTCAACGTCTCCAGGTTCGGCCGCAAGCTCGCCGGCGTCGGCGGCTTCGCCAACATCACCCAGACCGCCCATCGCCTCGTCTTCTGCGGCACCTTCACCGCCTCCGGCCTCGAAGTCGAAACCCAAAACGGCCAACTCTGCATCATCCACGAAGGCAAAGTCCCCAAGTTCATCAACGAAGTCGAGCAACTCACCTTCAGCGCCAAACGTTCGCGCCAGGTCGGCCAGACCGTGCGCTACGTCACCGAGCGCGCCGTCTTCGAGCTCACCGAGCAAGGCCTCCAGCTCATCGAAATCGCCCCCGGCATCGACCTCGAAAAAGACATTCTCGCCCACATGGCCTTCAAACCCATCATCCACAACCTCAAACCCATGCCCCCCGAAGCGTTTGAATAAACCAATACGAAGCGACGCGACTTGTCGCGTCTTCGCGCCAATCTGTGTTTATCTGTGTTCATCTGTGGCTAAAAACGAAAGCAACACCATGCCCGACCTCCACATCATCACCGCCAGGCGCACCCCTCAGGGCCGCTTCCTCGGCGCCCTCGCCAAACATTCCTCCGTCGACCTCGCCGCCGCCGCCGGCGAAGCGATGCTGGCCGACATCGACCGCACCGCCATCGACCAGCTCATCCTCGGCTCCGTCCTCACCGCCGGCCAGGGCATGAACATCGCGCGCCAGCTCGCCGTGCGCCTCAACCTTCCCATCGAAACCCCCGCCTTCACCGTCAACATGATGTGCGCCTCGGGCCTGCAAGCCGTCGCCCTCGCCGCCCAGGCCATCCGCGCCGGCGACGCCAACGTCGTCCTCTGCGGCGGCACTGAGTCCATGTCCAACGCCCCCCACCTGCTCCAGCGCTCACGCCGCGGCTACAAGCTCGGCGACGGCCAACTCGTCGACAGCCTCCTGCGCGACGGCCTCATCGACAGCTTCGATCATCAACACATGGCCGAGACCGCCGAGCGCCTCGCCCAGCAGCAATCCATCACGCGCGACGCGCAGGACGCCTACGCCGCGCAAAGCCAGCAGCGCTACGCCGAAGCGCACGCCGCCGGTCGCTTCATTGACGAATTAGTCGAACTCGACGACCTCGCACATGACGAGCACCCGCGCCCCGACACCACCCCCGACACCCTTGCCACGCTCAAGCCCGCCTTCCGCGCCGACGGCACCGTCACCGCCGGCAACGCCGCGGGCATCAACGACGGCGCCGCCATGCTCCTGGTCTGCGACGCCGACACCGCGCAGCGCCACGGCTGGCAACCGCTGGCGCGCATCACCGCCTGGACCACCCGCGGCTGCGATCCCAAAGTCATGGGCCTCGGCCCCGTCCACGCCACGCAACAACTTTGCCAGCGCATGAACTGCGCGCTCGACACCTTCGACACCATCGAATTAAACGAAGCCTTCGCCGCGCAGACCCTCGCCTGTCTTCAGCAGATGAACCTCGCCCCCGACGCCGCGCACGTCAACCCCGACGGCGGCGCCATCGCGCTCGGCCACCCCATCGGCGCCAGCGGCGCACGCCTCGTCACGCACCTGGCCCACCGCATCGCGCGCGGCGACACCCAGCGCGGCCTCGCCACCCTCTGCGTCGGCGGCGGCATGGGCGGCGCGATGGCGGTGGAACGGATGTGATGGCGCGTTTTTGGAACACCACAGAACGCACCGGGAAATCCAATGCCGTTTAGCGTGCGGGCCGAAGGCCCGCCGTGCGCTCGGTGTTTACCGCCAGGACGACGGTGGGCCTTCGGCCCGCACGCTAAACGTGAAAGATATGTTCTGCGCCCTTCGGGCCTTTGCGCCCTTCGCGATTCATTCTCCCGCACTCACGGCCCCAATCCCTGCCCCGTCAACAAGTGAATGAACGACCAGTGCAGTTCATCGGTCAGATGCTTGAGGATCATCTGTCCGCGGATGCTCGCACCCTTGCCGTCGATGCGCGGGCTGACCACCGCGATGCCCGCCGTGCCCGGCGCCGTCGCGACGATCAAACCCGACACGCCGCTTTTGGCCGGCATCCCCGTCGCGATCAGATGCGCGCCCGACGCGTCGTACATGCCGCAGGTCGTCATCAGCGCCGTCACCGTGTGCACCGTCGCCGGCGAAATGATCTGCCGACCTTCCGCGTCGCGCCCGCCGCGCGCCAGCAGCGCCGGCAAGCGCGCCGCCACGCTCACGTCCGCCTCCAGCGAGCACAGCGCAAAGTAAATCTCCAGCACTTCATCAACGTCGCCGGCGAACACGCCCGAACGGCGCAGCATGTACGCCATCGCGCGGTTGTGATCGCCGCCGCGCCGCTCGGCATCGTGCATCTTCTCGTCCACCGGCAGCGCTTCGCCGTACAAACGCTCCGTCCACCCGCGCAGCCACGCCAGTCGTTCCTCGTAGCTGCCGCGCAACTGGCCGCACAATGCGATCGCGCCCGCGTTGATCAGCGGGTTCGTCGGGCTTGGTCCGTGCGTTTCGAGGCGCACCACGGACGCATAGCTGTCGCCTGAAGGCTCCTTGCCGACCACGGAAAACACGCGCTCTTCGCCGATCTCCTCCAGCAGCGCGATCAACGTGATCAGCTTCGCCGTCGACTGGAGCGTGAAGCGATGCGTCTTCGCGTCACCCGCGCTCAGACACGCGCCGCCGGGCAGCACGATCGCGGCGGCCGTCACCTCCAGCGGCGCGAGGGCCAGTTCGTCGGCATACGTCGCCCGTGCGCCCTCGTGGTTGGCGCGCGCCAGTTGCACCGCCTCGTCGAGCGTTCCTTGAATCCGCGCCTCGTCCGATGCCGGGACGGGCTGCCAGTGCTTCGCTGCGGAAGACGTTGGTTTCAAGCGTATTTCCCTTTCGCCCTGACCACGAGCGCCCCCATGATATGCGCTTGGCCCCCCGGCCAGAGCGGGCCGGCGCGCCCTTCTGAATCCCATCTCAACCCCCCTCCCTTGAGGGAGGGGCAGGGGGAGGGTGAGGCGCACGA
>JBMCXL010000081.1:0-10456 GCA_048621015.1 Phycisphaeraceae bacterium | reverse complement strand
GGCCAGGGTCAGCAAGGCCAGGGTCAGCAAGGCCAGGGTCAGCAAGGCCAGGGTCAGCAGGGTCAGGGCCAGCAAGGCCAGGGCCAGCGCTGAAGCCGCAAGTGATGATGCCCCACAGCGCTCGCGCGTTTCTGTCGTGAGCGCTGGATGATGCCCGGCCCGCGGGAGTCCCACGCTCCCGCGGGTCTTTTTATGCGCGCTTCCCGCACCGGCATACATGCAAACCAGCACAAGTCGGTGCTGAGCGCAGCGAAGCTCCGGATCGCGCTGCTTACGCCCCCAACTCCTCCGACCGCGCCGCCGCCGCCTTGATCGCCCCCACGATCGCGTCGCTGACGTCTGCGCCGTCCAGATACTTCAGCGCCGCCTCCGTCGTCCCGCCCGGGCTCGCCACGCGCCGGCGCAGCTCCGCCGCCTCGTGCTCCGACTCGGCCAGCAGATGCGCCGCGCCCACCAGCGTCTGCGCCACCAGCGTCCGCGCATGCTCACCTAACCCCAGCTCGCGCGCCGCGCGCTCCATCGCCTCTGCCAGGTAAAAAACATACGCCGGCCCCGAACCCGACACCGCCGTCACCGCGTCCATCGCCGACTCGTCCACGCGAACCGCTTCGCCACCGGCGCTGAGCACTTGCATCGCCAACTCATCATCCCCTTCGCGCGCTCCCGGCCCCAGCGCGATCGCGCTCATGCCGCGCCCCACCAGCATCGGGGTGTTCGGCATCACGCGCACCAGTCGCTGCACGTGACCACCCAGCGCCTCGCCCAGCTTCGCCAAACGCACGCCCGCCATGATCGAGATCACCACGTGCTCCGCCGTCAGCGCCGCGCCCAGCGTTTGCGCCACCTTCGGCAACGTCTGCGGCTTCACCGCCAGCACCACCTGCTCGCTTTGCGACACCGCCGCCGCATTGTCATCCGTCACCGCCACCCCCATCGCCGCGAACAGCGCGCGCCGGTCTTCCGACGGGTCCGCCGCGATCACCTGCTCCGCTTGCACCACGCCGCGCCCCAGCGCCGCGCGCGCGATCGCCTCCGCCATGTTCCCCGCACCGATAAACGCCAACCGGTAACCCATCGCACATCTTCCCCTCGTATGAAGCGCCGCGACTCGTCGCGTCACCCTCGAAGATCACTGTTCCTTTGCATCCGCACGCTGCTGCAACCACCGCTCGCGCGCCGCACGGCTTTCCTCCAGCAGCGCCAACACCGCCTCATCATCCCCGCGCTCCAGCAGCGCCGCCAGCGCATCGATCCGCTCGCGCATCACCCCCAGCGCTTCCAGCACCGCCGCGCGGTTCGCGCTGAGAATGTCGGCGCGCATCGGCGGATTGCTCGATGCCAGCCGCGTCGTGTCGCGAAAGCCCGTGGACGCCACCTCCCATCCGCCGCGCTGCTGCGCCACCTGCACCAGCAGCGCCGCCATCGCGTGCGGAAGATGACTGACCGTTGCCACCGCCGCGTCGTGCTCGTCGGCGCTCATGCGCAGCAGCTTCATGCCCAGACCAGACCAAAGCAACTCGACCAGCTCCAGCGCCGCGCTGTCCGTTTCCGCCTCCGGCGTGATCACGCAGGGCTTGCCTTGAAACAACGTCGCGCACGCCGCCTCCGGGCCTTTCTGCTCGCTGCCCGCCATCGGATGCGCGCCGACGAAGCGGGCCGGCTGCGCCAGGTGCCGGTGCGCCGCCGCCAGCACGCTCCCCTTGGTCGAGCCCACGTCCGTCAGCACCAGTTCATCGTGCGCCAGCGGCGCGATCCGCGCCAGCATCGCATCGAACGCCCCCAGCGGCACCGCGAGAATCAGCAACTGGCTCCCGCGCACGGCCGATTCCAGCTCGGTGCTCGCCACGTCGATGCCGCCGATCGCCCGCGCCTGCTCGGCGGTCGCCGCACGCCGCGCCACGCCCACGACGCGCCCCGCATATCCGCCGGCCTTCAGCGCCAGGCCCACGCTCGTGCCCAGCAACCCGGTGCCGACGATAACGACCTGCTCGATCTGGGGGAGCCACCTGTTCATAACTGCGGCCAAACTGTACCATAACAGGCTTAAACGCCGCTGCCCCGCCGCTTGCGGCTTCGCGAAACCGCCCGGTGTCCAGGCGCGGCGCGAAGCCACAAGCGGCGGAGTGTACCCGCGACGGAGCGAGAATCCGCCATGACTTCGATGAACGCCTACAACGGGACGTACGAGCTGGAGTTCGAGCGCCCGCTCATCGCGCTGGAGCGCCAGATCGCCGAGTTGGAGAGCCAGCACACCGCCGGCGGCGACCCCGCGCGCCCCAGCGTCGACTTCGCCAGCGAGGTGCGCAAGCTGCGCCAGTCGCACACGCAGATGCTCAAGAAGATCTACAACAAGCTCGATGCGTGGAACACCGTGAAAGTGGCGCGCCACCCCGGCCGGCCGCAGGCGATCGATTACGTCCAGACTTTCGTCAAGGACTTCGCCGAGATCCACGGCGACCGGCGCTTCGGCGACGACCCGGCCATCTTCTGCGGCTTCGGACGCGTCGGCCCGCACAAGTGCCTCATCGTCGGACACAACAAGGGCAAAGACACCCGCCAGCGCATCGAATGTCACTTCGGCTGCGCGCATCCCGAAGGCTACCGCAAGGCGCTGCGCGGCATGAAGCTGGCCGAGAAGTTCGGCCTGCCCGTGGTCACGCTCATCGACACGCCCGGCGCCTTCCCCGGCATCGGCGCCGAGGAGCGCGGGCAAGCGGAAGCGATCGCGCTGAACCTGCGCGAGATGAGCCGACTGAAGGTGCCCATCCTTTCGGTCGTGGTCGGCGAAGGCGCCTCCGGCGGCGCGCTGGGCGTGGGTGTCGGTGATCGGCTCGCCATGATGCAATACGCCTGGTACAGCGTCATCAGCCCCGAAGGCTGCGCCGCCATTCTCTGGAAGACCGCCAACGCCGAGACCAACGCCGCCGCCGCCAATGCCCTGAAGCTCACCGCGCGCGACAACCTCGAGCTCGGCACCATCGACGACGTGATCGAGGAGCCGCTCGGCGGGGCGCACCGTGACCCGGAAGGCGCGGCCGAGCGACTGGAGCGCTGGCTCACGCAGGGCTTGCGCGAGCTGAAGCGCTACAAGCCGCAGAACCTGGTCAACAAGCGCTACGATCGGCTGCGCCGTGTCGGCGCGTACGCGGAATCGGCGTGAGCGGCGCGGTCGGCGCGCGAAAAGCGCGCCGTTTTTTACAGTCGCGCGCCGGTTCTGCCGATATACACAGTAATACCCCGCGACCTGTCAACACACCTGTGAGCGGCCACCGCAATCGGCCACGTCTTGCATACCGGACAGCGTGTCGCGGGTTTTTTATTTCTCATGCGCTTCACGTCGGCGCCCGGATGAATGGGGGCCACTTGCAACGCGCGCCTTTCAGTCCATAGAAAACTGCTCCACAACCCTGGCGCTGCCGAATGAGGCGGCCAGGGATTGTGAAGCAGTCTCATGGGTCTGGTGTCGGCTTCAATCACCCAAGTCGGCTGCGATGCTCGCCGACCGAAGGAAGGCGATCGTCGTCACTCCATGAAGCCTTCCTCTTCCTGCTGCTGCTGGTCCTGCGGCTCGAACTGCTGCTGACCCTCTTCCTGGATCTGCTGTTCGCGCTGCCGGGCCTGCTCGGCCTCCTGAATCTGCTGCTGGAGCTGCTGCTGTTGCCGCTCGAGCTCCTGGAGGCGCTGCTGGAGCTGCTGCTGTTCCTGCATCAGTTGCTGAAGCTCCTGGTCGGCCTGCTGCTGACCCGCCTGCTGGTCCTGCTGCGGGGCCGCCACGGCACCGGGCTGCTGCTGCTGACCCGGCTGCTGCTGTTCGCCGGGCTGCTGTTGCTGCTGCCGCTGCTGCTGGATTTGTTGCTCCTGCTGCTGAGCCTCCTGCTGGAGCTGCTGCTCGCGCTGCTGAAGGTTCTGCATGCGCTGTTCGACCTGGCGTTGTTGCCGTTCGATGTCCCGGCGCTCCTGCTGCAGCTCACGGAGACGCTGCTGCTGTTCCTGCTGGCGCAGCTCTTGCTGCTGCTGTTCAAGCGCGCTGGGCGTGGTGCCGAAGGCTTCATCCTCGGGCGTGGTGCCGTAGACGGCGGTGGGGGTGGGCGCGCCCTCGCGCAGGCGGTTGAACTCGAAGTTCTGGCCGCCGACGGACAGCTCGGCCATGAGCCCGCCCTCGGTCTGCGTGAACACCTTCACGCCGTTGGTGAAGTTGGTGGACCGGGCGATGCCGGGTTGGAGGGCGACGGCGTTGATGTCGCCGGTGAAGGTGAGCTGTTCACTGATAAAGCGGTCGAAGGCATCCTTGTTCTGGAACAGGATCAGCTCGCGGATCGACTGGCCGCCGATCTGCGGGCCGAGCGTGGCCTGCGAGGCGGTGGCATAGCCGATCAGATCACCCTGCTCGTACACTTCACCACGACCCCAGGAGCCGCCGGCGAGGAGCGCGCCGCCTTTGCCGATCGAGGGGAACACGGCGTAGCCGTAGGAATTCTCGAGTTCCCGCTCGAGCGACGGGTCCTCGCGCATGAACGAGCGCAGCGTGAGCTGGACCTGGTCGTGCAATTGCGCTTCGGCGGCCGTGTCCTCCGGTGCAACGGCGCAGGCCGGTAGCAGCAATGCCGTGGCGGCGATCAACGCCAACGCCAAGGGAAACGGGAATGGGGGGAACCTGAGTCGCATGACGGATCTCCTTCCGGTCAGAAAAGGTGCGTAACCAAAACCCCGCGTGACATCGCGCGATTCTAGAGGGCGCAGCGTGCAAGGCTTCCAAGGGAAACCGTGTGTAAGAACTCGGGTCTTGTCGTATCATTGTGACAGCCATGACCTATCCGAATCTGAAACAATTCGTGGAGGCGCTGGAGGAGGCAGGCGAGCTGCATCGCATTCCGGCGCGGGTTTCCTCGCTGCTGGAAGTCAGTGCGATTGCCAACCGGGTCAGCAAATCCCCGGCCGCGCGCGCCAGTGACCATGCCCGGACGTTCGATCCACAGCACGCACACCTCGGCGGCAAGGCGCTGCTTTTCGAGCACGTCGAAGGCCCCGAAGGGCGCGCGGCGATGCCGCTGCTGATCAACGCCTTCGGCAGCTACCGGCGCATGGAAATGGCGCTGGGCTGCACCGAGGGGGGCTTCGGGGCACTGGCCGAGCGCATCGCCAGCATCGCCAAGCCCGAGCCGCCAAGCGGGTTGATGGAGAAGATGCGCAAAGGGCTGGAGCTGGCGAAGGTCGCTTCATTCGCGCCGCGCATGGCCCGCAGCGGTGAGTGCCAGCAGGTCGTGAAGACCGGCGACGAGGTCAACCTGTTCGAGCTTCCCATCATGAAAGCCTGGCCGGACGACGGCGATCCGCGCGCGTGCGGCTACAACGTCTCGCCCCAGGATGCGGGCACCGCGCGGGGACAGGGGCGCTTCATCACCTTCGGCGGGATGTTCACGATCCACCCCGACGACGCCGGCAAGCCCGCGGGTGAGCCCCGGCCGACGCGCAACATCGGGATGTACCGCGCCCAGCTCATCGACGAGCGACGCACCGCCATGCACTGGCACATGCATCACGACGGCGCGCGGCACTGGCGCGAATGGAAGAAGCGCGGCGAAGCGATGCCATGCGCCATCGTGCTCGGCGGCGAGAGCGTGCTGCCGTACAGCGCCACTGCGCCGATGCCGCCGGGCATGAGCGAGTTGCTGATGGCGGGCCTGCTGAACCAGCGCGCCATCGAACTGGTGCCATGCAAGACGATCGACATGCAGGTGCCGGCGAACGCGGAACTTGTCATTGAAGGGCACGTGCGCACCGATGCCGGATTCATCGGCTACGAGCCGGACGGCGACGAGCCGCTCGGCCCCGGCGCGGTGCTGGAAGGGCCGTTCGGCGATCACACCGGTTACTACTCGATGCCGGACCGTTATCCGATCTTCGAGGTCAGCGCGATCACGCATCGGCGCAACCCGATCTATCCAACCACCATCGTCGGCCCGCCGCCCATGGAGGATTACTACATGGGCAAGGCGACGGAGCGCGTCTTCCTGCCGCTCTTGCAGGTGATGATTCCTGACATTGTCGACTACCACCTGCCGATGTTCGGCGCGTTTCACAACTGCGCGTTCATCAAGATCCGCAAGGAGTATCCGCTGCAGGCGCGGCGCGTGATGCACGCGATCTGGGGCGCGGGGCAGATGGCATGGACCAAGTTCATCGTCGTGGTGGACGAGGATGTGAACGTGCACGATCACGAAGCCGTGCTGTTTCACCTGTGCGCGAATTGCGATCCGGGCCGCGACACGGAGCTGGTGCACGGGCCGGTGGACATTCTCGATCACGCGGCGCCCCGGCTCGGCAGCGGGCAGAAGATGGGCTTCGACGCGACGCGCAAGTGGAAGGGCGAAGAGGTGAACGGCCAACCCGTGCGCGACTGGCCGAAGTTCCAGACGATGGACGAAGCGACCGAGGCGCTGGTGGATCAGCGGTGGGGGGAGTATGGGTTGGCGTAAAGCCGAGGGATGGCGATCCCTCGGCTCTGGGGGTATCAGTGGTCGCGCCGGCGCTCGATCGTGCGGTGGACAATCTTGCGCAGCTTGCCCGCGGCGTGCTGGATGGCGCCGTACATGTCGTCGGCGCTGTGCTCGACGACCATGGGATCGAGACCGGCGAGGCGCACTTCCATGACGCAGCGCTTGTCGGCGTTGCTGTGCTTGGGGCCGTCCTCGTCGTGCAGGTGCACCTCGACGCGCGTGACGCGGTCGCTCCAGGCATCGAGCGCCTGGCTGACCTCGTCTTGAACGCGCTGCTGGATGGCGGGGCTGCTGTGGATATCGCCGGCGTTGACCTGAATCTGCATGGTCCGTTCAACTCCGTGGCGTGTGGCACTGACGATTTATTCTACGCCACGCGAACCCGCTGGACCTGGGAGCCGCGGCTTGTTCGGGCGGTGGGGGCTTATTCGTCCGCGTCGCCGTCGGCTTTGGCCTGGGGGCTCCAGGCTTCCTGCACGATCAGGCCGATGACCGCCGGCACGAGCACGAGCAGGGGGATGACCAACTGGTTGGCGCTGAGGCCCTGGGCGACGCTTTCGCGCCACGGTTCGAAGCTGAGCAGCAGGGCGATGCCGCCGAGCACCGCGATCGTCGAGCCGGACACGGACGTGAACAGCACGATCGAGAGCTTGAACAGGATGAACGCGAGCATGCCGCAGACCAACAGGCCGATCAGCGCGCCGACCCAGTAGGCGTCGGTGGGCAGGGCGGTCTCGGCGGTCTTGTTCAGCGCGGCGGCGAAGCCGGTCCAGAGGTTGGCGCCGATGAACGCGCCGGCGAGGCCGCCCAGCAGCGCCACGGCATATTTCATCAGCGGCAGCGCCATCACCGCCATGAGCAGGCCCAGGCACGCGGCGAGGATGAACGGCGCGTCGATGTGCTGGCCCAGCCAGTAGCCGGCGAACGCGCCGATCAGGAGCGCGAGCATGACGGTGGCGATCTTGTAGAACTTGTAGCCGTTGAGCAGGCAGGTGACACCGACGATCATGAACACGATCGCCCAGATGACGCTGAGCGCCTGGAGTTGTTCGATGAGCGGCTCGGGCTGCGCCAGCGCGTCGGCGCGGGAGAAGGTGTGCACCACGGTCTCAAACAGATTGACGAACGGGTTTTGCTCGGTGGCCTGGGCGAGCAGGGGGGTGGCGTGCATCATTGCGCTCCTTGTTGCGCTCGTTGATTCATCCCCCTCTCCCGGAGGAAGCGGGGCTTGCCTGTGCGCCGGTGAAGCGACACGCCTTACTTATCGGCGCGCTTGTGAAAAAATGTCCACTGAAGCAGCACCCCCAGCAGGGTTATCAGACCCAGGCAGAGCAGGGTCGCGCGCGGCGTGTGCGGGAAATAGCCGGTCCAGTCCGGCGCGGCACGCTCGACCAGCGTGCGGCCGGCCAGCAGCATCAGCAGCCCGCCGACCAGCGCCGACTGCACCGCCGCCGCCGTGTACGGCATGATCAGGCCCAGCACCAGCCCCACCAGTGCGCCCACGCCCGCGGCGGTGAACAACGTCCGGCGGGCCGCTCCGTCCAGATCGTTCCACCACGCGGCGAGCTGCGCCTTGGTCTGGCTGTACCACGAGCGCGCCGCCTGGCGCGCTTCGTCCAGCGCAGCATTGAGCTGCGCCGACTCGGCCGGCTCGTCGGCCACGTCTTCTGAAGCATCGGCGTCCACCGCGCGCTGCTCTCCGTCGCCGCTGGCGCGGCGGGCAGCTTCCGCTTCCAGGCGCTTGCGCATCGCCTCGGAAATGTCGTCCCAGTTCATGCTTCGCCCGCGCTCGTCGCGCGGCGCAGTGATCGACTCGCGCGGCGGCGTCACGCGCGGCGCGGTGCGCGATCGGTCGGTCGACTGTTCAGCAGCGGGTGGTTCGAGTTCATCAACCTCGCTGGGCGTGCCCTGCCAGATCAGCACGGCCGCGGGGATCGCCAGCGCCAGCAGCGCCGCGCCGCTGAGCGCCATCCAGATGCGAAACAGCAGCGCCGCGATGAGTCCGCCGGCGATGGCCGCGCCGATGACCAGCGGAATGGTGAACGCCCCTTCGCTGCGCAGCAGTTCGCCGAGGGTGAACCCGCCGAGGCCGCCAAGCACCAGTCCGCTGACCACGCACGCCGGCCGGGCGAGCTTCCAGCCCAGCAGCCACACAGCAAGTCCCAGGCCAACCCCCAGTGCCAGCACCACGAGCAGCGCCACCGCGAGCACGCTCTCGGCGAGGGTCTGCAGGTTCTGAGGGTCGACGGTGTCCATGGTGGCGGGTCCATTGCTGATTGCCGGTTGCTGATTGTCCATGTGGGGCCGAGGCGGGCAATCGGCAATGGGAAATCGGCAGTCGGCAATCTCCCTCTACTCTATCGCCCAATCGCGGGCGGCGCGGTTACAATGCTGCGAATCATGAGCCAGAATCAGGCCCCGGATCATGCCTCCGACCATGCGGGCGAACAGGCCGCGGCCTCGCTCGAAACGCTGCGCGGGCGGATCGACGCGCTTGATCAGCGCATCGTCGACCTGCTCAACGAGCGGGCCCGGGTGGTCATCGAGATCGGCAAGGTGAAGCGCAACAACGGCGTCGCCCCGATCTACGCGCCCGATCGCGAGCAGCGCGTGCTCGAGCAGGTCCGCCGGTACAACCGTGAGGCGGGCGGGCCGCTGCCGGATGAATGTCTCGAAGCGATGTGGCGCGAGCTGATGAGCGGCAGCTTCGCGCTCGAGCGGCCGCTGCGCGTGGGCTATCTCGGGCCGGCGGGATCGTTCAGCCACCTCGCCGCCCGGCGCAAGTTCGGCGCGTCGGTCGAGTACGACAATCTCGATGACATCGCCTCGGTCTTCGAGGAGATCGTGCGCGGGCACATCGACTACGGCCTCGTGCCGATCGAGAACTCGGCGATCGGCGGGATCGGCGAGACGCTCGATGCGTTCCTCGACTCCAACGTGCAGGTTTGCGCCGAAGTGCTGGTGACGATCCATCACGACCTGCTGTCCAACGCGCCGGTCGAGAAGATCAAGCGCATCTACTCCAAGCCCGAGGCGATCAGCCAGTGCCGCAAGTGGCTGAGCGTGCAACTCACGCAGGCGGAGAAGGTGCCCACCGCTTCGACCAGCAAGGCGGCCGAGCTCGCGGCGCAGGAAGAGAACGCCGCGGCGATCGGCTCATCACTGGCGGGCGAAATCTATGGCCTCAAGACGCAGTTCGCGAATATCGAAGACAACCCGCGCAACACCACGCGCTTCTTCATCATCGCGCGCCAGGCCGGCAAACCGACCGGCGACGACAAGACCAGCATCATGTTCACCACCGAGCACAGCCCCGGCGCGCTGGTGGCCGTGCTCGACGTGCTTCGGGATTACGGCCTGAACATGACGCACATCGACAAACGGCCCAGCCGCCGCGTCAACTGGGAATACTACTTCTTCGTCGACCTGGAAGGCCATGCCAGCGACCCGCGCGTGGCCGAGGGACTGGAAGAAGCGCGGCGCCATTGCCTGCAACTGACCGTGCTCGGCTCGTTTCCGCGGGCGCGCGACGTGCTGTGAACAGTGACCCGCCGCTTGCGGCTTCTCACGCTTTTTGAATTAGCGCATGCGAAGCCGCAGGCGGCTGTAAAACGACCGGTGAGCTTCAGGAAGGATCAATCATGTCCATGTTACCCGGTGGATACGGCGGCGGCGGGATGCGCGACTCGTACGCCAGCAGCCAGGCGAGCAGCGCCGCGTCGCAGGCGGGCGAAGCCAGCCGCAACGTCTCGCACCTCGAGGATCGACTCGAACGGCTGAACCTGATCTGCATGGCGATGTGGTCGCTGATTCAGGACAAGACCAACCTCACCGAGCAGGACCTGATGCAGCGCGTGAAGGTGCTCGACCAGGTCGACGGTGAAGCGGACGGCAAGACGACGCGCAGCGTACAGAAATGCCACAAGTGCGACCGCACGATGTCGCCGCGCCATCAGAAG